>JAQSYB010000116.1 GCA_029256365.1 Clostridia bacterium | reverse complement strand
GTCCTTGCCATATTTTTCTCTGATTTCAGCACCATATTTTTTCTCATTGTCATCAATCATTTTTTGTTTAAAGCCTTCAAATTTTTCTTTATCTGTCATTTTAATTCTCCCTTCTGTAAGAGCTATTGTTTTATCCACATTAGCAATTAATAAATCTAGTTGTTCTTTCTTTTCGAGGAGCTTTTCACGATGTTCTCGCAGTGCATTGGCTCCGTTAAAAGAAGGCGCTGTTACAATATCCTTTATACTATCTAGATTCACACCCAGTTCTCTGTAGAAAAGTATTTGCTGCAGCTTATCAACCTCGTTTTGACCATAAATCCGATATCCTGAAGAATTGATTCTTGCCGGCTTTAGAATTCCAATTTCATCATAATATCTCAGTGTTCTTGTACTTACACCTGCTAGGCTGCCTAGCTTTTGCACTGTATATTCCATGTGCTCACCTCCTCACAAGACAATGATACACCTTTACGCAACGTCAATGTCAACAGCTTTTTAAAAATATTTTAATTATTTATTTTTCTTCACTTTCTACACTGTAGGACTCTTCACCATCCTGCTCCAATGTTTTTCGAGAAGCAATATGCCAGGTTGTACAAGCAGCAATCAACAAAAGGCAAAATCTTATATAAATGTTATCAACTTTAAAAACAATAGAATACATAATTGCAGTCCATAACATTAAAATGGCTGTCACTTTTGTCTTTCGTGGTATCCCATTCCCCTCTCGGAAATCTTTTATATATTGTCCCAACAATCTATTATTGATAAGCCAACTATATAGTCCCGGCGAAGCTTTTACAGAACAGCTTGCCCCAAGTAAAAGAAAGGGGGTAGTGGGCAGCAAAGGAAGAAAGACACCTAAAATGCCTATCCCAATAAAAACAAAACCAAATGCAGTTAATAGTATTTGCTGAAGCCTGTTCATTTCTATACTCCTCTAATCGATTGTTTTTATATGAATATATGCAACGTCCATGATATCATATATACAAATAATATTGCCCAATAATAAAAATCTCAGCCCATCGAGGGCTTCCCCTTTTGCCTAGATTTGCTTCGCAAATGGCATTAAATTAAGAAGATACCCTGCAACTGCAAGGTATCTTCTTAAGAAGTACATCTATATTAATCGTTGTAAACAATGGATTGCATGACATTTTTGTAGGGGGGTTATCCCATTATGCCCTCAGCATAATTTATCCGAGGATCAGGTGACAAAGCTGACCTCGTAAATACAGTCAATCCCTATTTACAACAATAGTTTTAGTGAAATTGCTGGAATGTTTTCTTTCCTAGCAACCAATTCTACCTGCCAGGGTCCTATAATACTCATCCAATGCCCTATCAAGCAATTTGCTCGCCTTAACGACCTCAGGGTCTAATAGATCCTCCTTTACTTGTATTAGTCTTAGCAGCTTACTTCGTAATTCTTCAATATTTCCCAATATATTATCCAAACTCTTCATACTGCTACACCTCTTCATCAGATTGAGTCATGGACTGCTAACTATCAAACTCCTTTTGAAATTGTCTTTCCACTTCATCTGCAGCCAATGGCCGGCTAAACAAGAATCCTTGTACAATGCTGCAATCATTCTTTTTCAGAAAATCCAATTGCTCCTTTGTCTCTACTCCCTCAGCAACCAGCTCAAAATTCAAGCTTTCAGCCAAGGATATGATTGCTTTTACAATTTTATTTTTGTTTTCATTATCATTTATTTCACTAATAAAGCTCCTGTCAATCTTTAGCTTAGTAATCTCTAATCTGCTAAGCTGGCCTAGTGAAGAATAGCCTGTACCAAAATCATCAATGGCAACCGCTACCCCCAATGCATTGATTCTTTTGATTGTTTGTACAATATCATCATAGTTTTTTGTAAATATCGTTTCTGTTATTTCAAGCTGCAAATATTTTGGATTAAGGTTGGATTCTTTGAGCACCTTTCTTAGTATATCGCAGAAGTTAGACTGCTCCAGTTGCATAATTGATACATTTACTGACACATATATTGGCACATGACCTTTGTCTTGCCATGCTCTATTTTGCTCACAGGCAGCTCTCAGCACCCATTCTCCTATTGATTGCATAAATCCATTTTTTTCTGCAACAGGTATAAACTTCACCGGTGAAATAATTTCCCCAGCCTTAAGTCTCCATCTTAATAAGGCTTCTACACCTACTAGGTTCCTATTGTTGATATCAATAATTGGCTGGTATTCAACAAAGAATTCCTGATTCGTTATTGCATTTCTTAGATTGTTTTTAATCTTAAAATATTCCTTTACCTTTTCATCTAAAGAAGGCTCAAATACTGTAATCTTTTTGCTTTTGACTTCCTTGGATCTGTACATTGCAATGTCTGCATTTCTTATTAAGGTTGTAGAATCAATCCCATCCTTTGGATATCTTGAGATTCCTAGACTTGCAGTGATATGCAGTTCTATGTTTTCGATCAAAAAAGGCCTTTTGATATCTTCCAGAATTCTATTTGCAATGCTTAATATTTCATAATCCTCTTTGATGGACAACAATAAAATAATAAACTCATCGCCTCCAAACCTGGCTGCTATGTCCTGCTCCCTAAGACTCCCCTTTAGTCTAAATGCAAACTCCTTCAGTACATTGTCTCCTATCAAATGCCCTAAGGTATCATTAATCTCTTTAAAGTCATCAATATCCAGAAAAATAATGGCAAGCTCTCGTTTGTCCTTTTGCTCCTGCTCCTTATTTCTTTTTAACACCTCATAGTTAAGCTTGTTTACAAAATAATCCCGATTATACAAATCCGTCAAATTGTCCCGATTGGTAAGTATTTCTATTCTATTTTCTCTTTGCTTTACATCGGTGATATCACTTAGCATTCCAACAAAGTGCTCAATATTACCCCTGTCATCTTTTATAGCGATAATACTGAGCCATTCTTGATATAGCTCACCACTCTTGCGTCTATTGAATATTTCTCCCTGCCACTTACCAGCGCTTAATATGGCATTCCACATATTGCAATAATAGTCTGTTTCATGCTCTCCTGACTTAAGAATACTCGGTTTTCGTCCTACGACTTCTTCTTTTACATATCCCGTTATTTCTGTAAACATATCATTTATCCATTGTATATTGCCTTCAACATTCGTAACTACAACGCCTATGGTATTATTTTGAAAAATCTCTGCAAATAGTCTCTTTTTACTTTCTGTCTCTTTTACATTGCTTAAGTCAGAATAAAAGCTATAGACTCCTATCTGCTCCCCGTTAGATAAGATGGGATACCCCAAAAATGAAACCTCAACAAGCTTCCCATCCTTCCGCTTCCTTCTTGTCTCTTCTCTTACAAATTCACCTCTTTTTATACTATCCTTAAAATAAGAGGATTCATCGTATAGCTTTTCTTCACATAGAATCTTTGTTATATTCTGGTTTTTTATTTCATCTATGCTATATTGAAATATTCTTTCAAAGCTGCCGTTGATATTTATAATCCGAAATTCATTGTCTAGTATGGCTATGGCTTCTGGGGAGTTCTCATATAAGCTTTGAAAATAGCTTTCTTGTATCTTAATCTTTTCTTCTATATCTTTCTTGTATTGTACATCATGTATTATGGAAAGCAGCAGGTGCTCTCCCTTAACTATAATAGGACCACTATAGACCTCTACTTCTCTTATCTCGCCACTGGATAAACGATGTTTAAATTCAAAATACTTCTTATCTTCTAGCCTTGCCTTTTCCATTTGCTTCAGCAGTTCTTCATTGTTTAATGTATTGATCTCATTGATATTAAGTTGAATTATTTCTGCTGCTGTATATCCATAGTAATTACAGGCAGCTACATTTCCGTCTCTTATCTCACCACTTTCACTATCTATAACCAACATTGGTGTATGCGTATTATTGAAAATGCTGCTGTATAATTCATCAGTATCTAAGTTGTTTCTATTATTTATATCAGAATATAAATCCTTAACAATGGCATGTATTACTTCTTTGTCTTCAAAATGCCTTGATATAAAAACCACCTCAGCCCATATATAGCCTCCCATAGCGGACTGAAATTGAAATTCAAACCTGCTTTTTCCATTTAGCTGTGCCTCGTCAATCATTTCTTTATAAAGATCAAAGGTCTTTTTCCCATTTGGCTGTGAATCAAGAGATAGCTCATAGAACTTATGTCCCACGATGCCCTTTTCAGAGGTTTCTCCCAGAATCTCTTGAAAACGTGTATTGCAATTGATTATTTTGTCATTGTCAATGATCAAAAAACCCTCCATATGGCTAGATTCCAAAGATATATTGACTTTTTCATCATCCCTCACGTCTCTCACCCCAATACTAATCTTATAGGAAGACCCATTCTTCCTTTTCACTAGTGTCAATAAAAAATAATTTGTAGCTATTATTAATTAATATAGCTTATCAATGTAAAGACTTTGACGGATTTTGTAAATATATTGTAAATTTGTGAAAAAAATAAGAGATTGAATCCACTCAATCTCTTATTTTTCTCTCATATTTTATTAGAAACTTTTTTAAATCCAAATATTCCTTTTTTAATTTGGGCAATAATTGATTGATGGTAAGAATGTCCTTTTTGCTGCAGTGCTCTTTTAATTCACTTAATAGAGTATTTATGGAGTCTGCTTGAAAGTGCGACAAGCTTCCTTTGAGCTTATGTATGTACTTTGCTAGATTCTCCAAGTTGCTGTCCTCAGTAAATTTCTTAATCTTACCAAATAGCTCCTCTTGATAATCCATACCAGTTACTTCATTTATTATTTCTCTTAAAAGCAGGTAGTCTTCATCTATCGCATCAATAAGTGGATCTAAGTCATAGGATTTCTCCTGATTGCCTTTATTTAGAACCGTTGCAATGCTCTGATAGAGTTGGGTTTTTTTAAAGGGCTTGGCTATATAGTCATCTATCCCCAAGTCATCATATTTACAGATATCTTCCTTCATTACCGCTGCTGTAATTGCAATGATTGGCGTATATGTCCCATGGTTTTTTTCTTCTTCTCGAATAATTTTGGTAAGTTCAAAACCATCCATTTCAGGCATGTATATATCCATTAATATTGTGTCAAAGGTATGCTTGTTTAATATCTGCAATGCCTCTCTCCCATTAGAGGCTATTGTTACAATGCAATTTTTCTTTTTAAGAAAACTTCCTATTATTCTTTGATTAATGCCTTCATCCTCTATTAAAAGTATTCTCAAATTCCGATTCAATTCAAAGAAATCTTCAACATGATTGTTAGGTACAGGTTCTACTATATATTCATTTGGTTCAGCGATCTTAAACTTTATACTAAAATAGAAAGAGCTTCCTTCGCCAAATTCAGATTCGACTGATATATTCCCTCCCATGATATGCACTAGTTTTTGTGATATTCCCAATCCAAGGCCAGCCCCACCACATTTTTTTGTGCTAGCTAAGTCTATTTGAAAGAAATCATCAAAAATATGATCAATTTGATCCTTTGGTATACCAATCCCGGTGTCTTGAACCATAAACTGAATCTCTATATCCTCATCATTCCGCTTTCCGGATTTCACATCTATCTCAACAAATCCACTGTTCGTAAATTTAATTGCATTGGATACCAGATTAAAGATTACTTGATTCAATTTATCAAAATCTCCTAATAATATATCTGGTATTGCTGAATCTAAACTAAGCTTTAGAGCTAAGCTCTTCTTATGTGCTTGTATTTCAAAGTACTTTTCTACATCCTCTAATCGTTTCTTCAAATGAAATCTTTCTTCTCTCATCTCAATCTTGCCTGCTTCAATCTTTGCAATATCTATCACATCATTGATAATGACTGATAGCCGCTCTGTCGAATATCTCAGCATATTTATGTATTCCTTATTTTCAGGAGACAGCTGATTGTCGTCTAGAAGATCTATTATTCCTACGATTCCATTCATAGGAGTGCGGATTTCATGGGCAACATTTGCTATAAATTTGGTTTTAAAAATACTGGCTTCTTCTGCTTTATTCCTTGCTTCTTTTAACTCTTCTTCATATAGTTTGTTTTTGGTGATATCTGTGTATATTGAATAAACTCCAACCTGTTCACCATTCGATAGGATGGGGTAACCTAAAAAAGAAAAATGCACAAGCTTCCCATCTTTTCTTTTTCTCTGTATATCCTTTCTTACAAAAGCACCTTTTTTGATACTATCCTTAAAATACATCGATTCATCATACATCTTCTCATCGCATAGAACTTCAGTGACGTTCTTGTATCTTATATCATCAATTCTATACTGAAATACTTTTGTAAAGCTATCATTTATATTCACAATATTAAATTCGTTGTCAAGTATGGCAATGGCCTCAGGAGAGTTCTGAAATAAACTCTTAAAATAGCTTTCCTGCAGCCTGCTCCTTTGCTCAATCTCTTTCTTGTATTGTACATCATGGATCATAGAAATCAATAAGTGCCGTTCTTTACCTATGGCAGGACCGCTGTAAACCTCTACTTCCCTTATTTCACCG
>JAQSYB010000115.1 GCA_029256365.1 Clostridia bacterium | reverse complement strand
ATGCAGAGTACAGATTTACTATGGCAATCGATTGTTAGGGGATTCCGAGGATACCATTGACAGCAATGCTGCAATTAGACCAGAAGTGGCAGAAACCTTTGAGAAAAACAGTGCATATTTTATCACTAGGGGACCAAATAGAACCTTCTATTATGCAGCCCCCGTAGTAATTGGTGATAAATATACCTATTCTGTAGCCTTTATATATAGTCTGGCAGAAACAGATAAAATGAAAAAGAACACTGTTCAGATGTTTGTTTTCACAGGATTGATTGCTTCGGTTATTGTGTTATTGGTCGGAACTGCTATATCAAATATGATCATTTATCCCATCAAATCTTTGCACAAGGCTACCAACCAGTTCTCCAAGGGCGATTTAACCTCTCGTGCTGATGTTTTCACTAAGGATGAAGTGGGAGAGCTTTCACTTACCTTTAACTCAATGGCGGATAACATTCATGAAATGATTACAAAGCTTAATTATGAAAAGGAAAAGCAAAAAAACTTTTTTGATAACTTTACCCATGAAATCCGAACACCCTTAACAACAATATTGGGCTATACCGATTTGCTGTGGAAGACAAATGATGAAGAAGTAAGAGATAGAAGCTTGTTTCATATCGATTCAGAAGGCAAAAGAATGTTAAAGATGGTGGAGAGCTTATTAGAGCTATCCAAGCTGAAAAAGTTTGATATGGAATTGAACAAGCATCAAACAGATATTAAACACTTATTGGAAGAGGTCTGCGACTCCATGCATTATAAAGCCAGAAGATATAACATCAGCTTCCGATTAAAGCTTGAGCCAGTTATTTACAACGTAGATCCTGATATGTTCAAGCAGCTGGTAATCAACATCATAGACAACAGCATTAAGTATAGCAAATCTGAGCATATCGATATTACTCTTTCAAAAGCAGATAAGTTAAGGCTTGTCATTGAGGATTATGGATGCGGTATAGATGCGAAAAATCTTGAAAGTATATTTGAACCCTATTATAAGGTTGATAAATCTAGAAATAGTAAAACAGAGGGTTGGGGCTTAGGCCTTTCTATCGTAAAAGAAATCGTATCAAAGCACAATGGAGAAATCAATCTCAGCAGCGTTCCAAACAAAGGCACTCGAATAGAAATTTTATTGTAAGGAAAGGGTAGGATATGAAAAAAAATTTAAAAGCAATCCTAACATTGATAATTGCTCTATTGTTGGCAGGCTGCAGCGTGAGGCAAGGCCAATTGGTTGTTTTGCAGCAGCATAATAATACAAATGATCAAGTTGAAGAAAACCTTTCTTTAAATTTTAATATTATGCCCCAAAAAATAAGCATAGAAAATAATGCGGAATTCTTGAAAAAAATTGACCCTGAGACCATTCCCCTTGCAGTGTCATCAGACACAGGGATAGTAATTGGCTTCAGCTTTATTGACAGCACAGAAACCGACGAAACCAACAGCAAGGTAATTACAGGCAATATGATTCAACCAATCAATTTATATTCTGTTGATACAAATGACAATGAGAAAACCTTACTGGGTAGGTTTCTTTCCCCAAAGGATTTTCAGTTTGATGAAACCGGTAAGCTCTTCGCCTTTATTGATGGCAGCAGCAATATCTATATTTATGACACGCAAACAAAGCAGCTGCAAAGGATTATCGAAGGCAAAAACTACTTTGCCTATGACAGCTTAAGCTGGTCTCGGGATTCAAAAAAGCTGCTCATCAATCAGAGAATGACATTTGATATCTCCTCTAAGCAGCTGATTTCTTTTGCTGTAGATCCTTACAATCCTTTTGTAGAACAGATCTATAATAATCAAGAAATATATATTGTACAAATGAAAAACAATGAATACAACGACATGATTGCTTTATACAACTTTGACAGCAAATCCTTTAAAAGTCTGGCAAATGGTGTATTTCTTGATTCGGATAATATTAATCTGATTTATACAAAGGAAAACCATAATAACCTCTTTATGTTGAACATGGAAACATTAGAAAGCAAATCCATTGAAGCAGGACCTATTTACAATGCAAAAATGATGAAATCTACTGGTGAAATACTTTATACTACGGTAAACCCCGACTTATCAGGCAATCGGTATCTGCTTGTAAAGTTTAACCCCAGTACCGGTGACAAAAAAACAATATCTCTTTGTACTCCGACCTTTTATTTAAGCCCTGCTGAGAATAAGCTATTCTTTGTTGGGGATTACAATGCCAACATCCTTACAGTGGATACTTCATCCTTTATTATTCTTCAAACCAGTAATGAAATGGATCATTCTGACCTCAAAGGTATTAAAACAACCATTCTAAAGATGTTCCATTTAGATTATAACTTTAACGGAAGCTATGAAGCGTACGAAGAGCAAGCAAACAAAATATATGTCAATACCTATGATCTCATTGCCCAAGAAGCCTTGGAGAATAAGCTGATTGACTTTAAGCGTTTCAACATGCCTTTGCCAACTTGGCAAAAGGAGCCCTTTATACCTCCAACTATTGTACTAAATACAATTGATGCAAAAAAAGAAAAAGCATCGGTTAATATCGGCTTTTTCTTTGTGAATTCTATTGAACTTGCGAAAATCAATGAGGCTTGGATGATCACAGGATTCTCTACCCATCCTGACTCAAAAGAAGTAAAGGACATACGTAATCTGGTGCAAAAGCACCTAACTGATATCAAAAACAAAAATAGCAAAGAGGCTATGAAATATTGGAAAAATGATTCTGACAATGATTTTGATAAAAATCAATTGCAGATAGTTGAAGATTTGATTAAGATATCTAGCTCCGCTAAAATGGAAATAGGAGAAATTGAGCTTTGGAGCTTAAGTGAGCCCCATCGAGCAGAAAGTGCTCAAACCGCTCTAGAAGCCAAAGTAAAAATTGTTGTAACGACTAAAAGCAATATTCAAAAATATAAACTTGTATTGTCAAAGTCTGATAAGGGAAGCTTCACAATAGAAAGCTGGAGTATCGATCCACTTAGTATTTCACAGCTTCGTTAAATTACATTTTTTTCAATTCCTTGCAGCAAATATTATACTGCTTTTGGGGAAAGCTATTTTCGAGGTGAAAAGCATGTATAATTTTGACAGTGAATATAATGTAAGAAATGGCTATGTGGTGAATCACATACCTCAGATTATACCAATAAACGAATATGGATATCTACTTTTCGGAGAAGATCCAGGCAATATAATGGATGAACCACATTTTGTTGATCAGATTGAAAAGCTTACTAGATAGTTTTACCTCGCAATTTACCCCGCTCCTATGTATGATTCCCAAAGGATAATACAATAAGGCGGGGTATTTTGTTTGGATTATGCATAAAGCTTTGCGACGATATATACAACCAACCTAGAAGGAAGGATACGTTTTAAAAATGCCAATATTTTGTTGATAGGACCTACTACGATTCTTACTGGTGGGTTGCTGCTATTGATGATCTTCTTCACAACATTTACAATCCCATCAGGAGGCGGCCCACCTTGCTCATCCTTTACCATTCTAGCAACGGACTTATCAAAGGTAGCTTTATAAATAGAATTCTGTGATTCCTTTGCAAATACTCGACTGTTTGTAAATCCTGTTTTGGTATCGCCGGGCTCCACCAATGCTACCCGAATTCCAAAGGGCTGCAGTTCTATTCGCAGCGCTTCTGTCATCGCTTCCAGCGCATATTTGCTTGCACTATAGAAGGATTGGTAGGGCACAGATATTAATCCGGCAGTTGAGCTTATATTGATAATTAAGCCTATCCCACTTTCTCTCATGATCGGTGCAACTGCCCTGCACATCCTATGCACACCAAAGAAATTTGTATTGAACTCCTGAAATGCCTCTTCATGTGTCGTATCTTCTACTGCTCCGGCCAGTGCGAAACCTGCACAATTGATTAAAATATCTATTCTGCCTTCTTTTTGCTTTACCAAATCAACGGCAGCCATTACAGACTCATCTGAACAAACATCCAGCTTTATCATTTGTATAAAACCATTGGTATTGTTTATGATGGGTAAATTATCGACAGTTCCTTCCTGCGACTTTCTACTTGTCCCGTACACCTTATAACCGTCCTTTGCAAGCGCATCTGCTATGGCTTTTCCCATACCAGATGATGCACCAGCTATCAAGACAACATCCCCATAAAGTTTTGTCAAAATGCATCCCCCCCTAAATAACGTTATATTCCTTGCCAACAATCTCCAATGCATTCAATGCTTTGTCCAAATGCTCCTTGGTATGTGATGACATAATACTCATTCTAATTCTAGCAAGCTTTTTAGGTACAGCAGGGTATAATACAGGATTTACGTATATATCCATATCATGCAGCCTTCTACACATTTCCTTAACCTTTAAGTCATCACCTATAATGATTGGAAATATCGCCGTTTCCGCATTCCCCAGGTCAAAGCCCAAATTGATGAGTTTTTCCTTAAAATAACTAATATTGCTCCACAATGCTTCTCGCAGCTGCGGCTCATCCTCAATTACCTCCATAGAAGCAATTAAGGATCCAGCTGACTGCGGCGTCATAGCTGTAGAAAACATGTAGGGTCTTGAGTAGAAATGCAGCAGTTCAATTAAGTCTGTTTTTGCTGCAATAAATCCCCCTACTGATCCCATGGCTTTCGAAAAAGTACCAGCAACTATATCAACCTTGCCTTCAATATTAAAATGCTGAGGTGTACCTCTTCCTGTATCTCCGATTACACCGGATGCGTGTGCCTCATCTACCATTACATAAGCGCCATATGCTTTTGCAAGCTCTACAATCTTATCTAAATGTGCGATATCCCCATCCATGGAATATACTCCGTCCACTATAATCAGCTTTGTTCTATATCTATCTTTTACCTTTGACAGGGTGTGCTCTAAGGAGTTCATATCATTGTGCCGAAAGAATTTTGTATTTGTATTTTTGCAGCCATCCAATATGCTTGCGTGCACCAACATGTCCAGTATGGCTATATCATTTTCCTGAAGCATAGACAATAGCGTGCCGCAGTTTGATCCAAAGCCTGAAGTATATATAATTGCTGATTCACAGCCTTTGAATTTTGCTACCTTTTGCTCTAAATCAATATGTAAGTCCAAGGTGCCACCCAGCAAGGGCACGCTGCCTGCACCGGAGCCATACTTTTCTAAGGCCGCTTTTCCTGCTGCAATTGTTCTTGGATGCTTTGTAAGATTTAAATAATCGTTGGATGCCAAATAAACCATTTCCTTGATGTTTCCCGTATATTTGTCCTGCACTCGCATGATAGGACCAGACCCATCCATGGAAACGCGTCTATATTGAGAGTGTCTTCTATCAAAGACATCATTGGAGAATTCCTTGAAAAGCTTTGCCCTTCCCATTATATCTGCATCTTCAATCATCATAAAGTCTGCCAAACTGAAATTCCTGGAATCCATTGTTGTACCTCCCTCATTTGCTCATACATTGATTTATTAATAACAAATTCGAATTCAAACCTGTGTACATTTATGTGTACACCTTCAATTGTATATTATATCATAATTGTTAAATATTAGAAGATATTTCAATAGTTTTTTTAGGACAAAATATGACAAATGTTTTAGGGATATTAAATTCTTTAACGGATTATAATAGAAGAAGATATTTTACCATAAGACCTCTGCCAGAATACAACTTTGCTTACTGCTGGATTTTTCTTGCATATGTCCAAAAGGAGGAAATGATGTTTAAGTTAATAAGAAATGTAGATGTGTATAATCCTACACCGTTAGGAAGGATGGATATATTAATTTGCAACGACAAAATAATAAAGATATCTCAAAGCATTGATTTCCCTACAAACAATTTTGACACAGAGATAATTGACGGATCTAATTATAAAGCAGTACCAGGATTTATTGATCAGCATGTACACTTTATCGGTGGGGGCGGCGAAGGTGGTCCTGCTACCAGAACACCAGAGATACATCTTTCTGCTCTAACAACAGCCGGTGTTACTACCGCAGTCGGTTTATTAGGTACCGATGGCATAACAAGAAGCATGGTAGCATTACTTGCAAAGGCTAGAGCTCTTGAGATAGAGGGACTTTCAACTTATATTTATTCCGGCTGCTATGAAGTACCAACACAAACTATAACAGGCTCCGTGAAAACCGATATCATACTAATTGACAAGGTTATCGGCATTGGTGAACTAGCAATTTGTGATCATAGATCTTCCCAACCAAATTTCGACGACGTGAAAAAAATTGCTGCCGATGCCAGAGTGGGTGGAATTCTTGCAGGCAAGTGCGGCATCGTACATTTACATATGGGAGATGGTATGGATGGTATTAAAATTCTAACTGAAATAATTAGAAATACGGAAATTCCAATAAAACAGTTTATGCCTTCTCATATCAATCGAGTAGAACATTTATTACCTCAAATTGGGTGGCTATGTAGATATTACTTCGGATTTTTATAAAACCAAGGATAGCCCAACCACATACAGCATTGCCGATGCTTTGAAGCTTTATGTGGACAATAATGTACCAATCGATAAAGTGTGTGCAAGCTCCGACAGCAATGGTAGTTCACCTGTATTTGATTCAAAAGGACACCTGATTAAGATTGGTGTAGGCTCCCCTGCTCCATTGTATAAAGATATAAAGAATGCCATAGTTGAGGGTATCGTCAGCTTGTCACAAGGCATCAGCATTATCACGCAAAATCCTGCCAAAGCCTTGAGCCTCTATCCTAAAAAGGGTTCCTTGCAGGAAAACAGCGATGCAGATTTGGTGCT
>JAQSYB010000114.1 GCA_029256365.1 Clostridia bacterium | reverse complement strand
GGTGCCATACGTGGGATAAAGGAAAGAGGTCTGCGTATACCAGAGGACATTGCAATAGTGGGCTTTAACGACACTCCATTGACAACCTATATGGATCCACCCATGTCATCTGTAGAGATTTTTGTATACGAATTAGGCTACAATGCCAGTGAGATATTGATCAACCAATTTGAGAATCCAGATGTGCAGAAAAAGAATATAGTCATAAAAACAGAGCTTAAGGTTAGAAAATCTTCCATATTCAAAAGATAGAAGTGCGAAATTATGTAAACCTATATAAAAAGATAGAGAATCCAAGCTTAACGCTTGAATTCTCTTAATAGTTGCCCCAAAATGCCGTAAATCTATCTTTTGACACCTAGCCTCAGCTAGGTGGGTATCCTGACATGGTTTCACGTCTTCCTCTAACAAAGCAAAACTTTGTGAGGCATGACCCTATAACATGTACGCAGATTCCCGATTCAGTCCTGTAGGTTCAAAATGATAGAATCAACTAACATTCCAGGTTGCTATTAGCAGCAATTTCTTGCTTGCTATTTATATCATTTCCCAAAGTGTCTTCCGTTATTTATATATTAACATAATTTTTTTTTACAGTCTAGAGTATTTATATTACTATTTTGGCTTCTGTGAACAATTTACCTTAATTATTCTTTCATATAATTTGATATCTTCAAATTCACAATTTATTTGAGAATTCAGTGATTTATTGAAAGCTTTTATACCGAATAAGGAAGGATAAATTATGAAATATCTGGTTGATAACAGCAGTCAGATTATATATACTTATATTATGAAAGTGTAATATAGATTAACTTGTAAGGAGGAAATCTTTTGAAGCATACTGTGATTGACTTTGTTCAAATGCTTGAAACAGTGAACAAGGACGGACGTAAGCATGAATATTTGATTGATGATATACAAGTATATGAAGATTATTTGCACTATAAAAGAGAATATGTAAATCACCCGTATCATAAGAATTTAGAGTATCATTTGTTTCCAAAAGAGAATATAGGAATTTATGCACTCACTCAATATCCAAATCTAAATGTTGAAAAAGCCGAAATATATAAATATTATGTAGACATGGTCAGTGTAGCCAAAAGCACAGAGAAGTGGATTGTTAAGGACTTGTATTTAGATTTCATCATTAAATGTGATGAAAAGCATTATGTGGTAGATGTTGATGAGTTCAATGATGCCATTAAGTCTAAGGAAATGACTTCTGAAGATATATCCAGTGCGTTATCAGGCTTAGACAACGTATTAAAAGGT
Source organism: Clostridia bacterium (assembly GCA_029256365.1). Lineage (GTDB taxonomy): Bacteria > Bacillota > Clostridia > Lutisporales > Lutisporaceae > GWB2-37-7. Next base: position 5,279 of record JAQSYB010000114.1, on the reverse strand, counting down.
TATTATAGAAGCTTTGACATTAATGAATTTATCCATTCGTTAATTGAAAGATATGCAAATGAACAATGTAGAATTTTTAATAATATTAGGAGGTTAGACTATGGAACTTAAAGGAAGTAAAACAGAAAAGAATCTAATGGAAGCTTTTTCAGGAGAATCACAAGCAAGAAATAAGTATACATATTTTGCAAAGGTTGCAAAAAAAGAAGGCTATGAGCAGATTTCTGCATTATTTGAAGAAACAGCTGAAAATGAAAAGGAACATGCAAAACTAATATTTAAATTTTTAAATGGAATTGGCGATACAGCACATAACCTTCAGCACTGTATAGAAGGTGAAAACTATGAGTGGACCAGCATGTACAAGGGATTTGAAGAAGTAGCGAAGCAAGAAGGCTTCAATGAAATAGCAGTATTCTTTAAAAATGTAGCAACTGTTGAAAGAGAGCATGAAAGAAGATTTGCACAGCTTCTTGAAAACTTACAAAACAACAAGGTTTTTGTAAAAGAAGAAGAAACAACTTGGAGATGCAGAAACTGTGGACATATTCATCATGGATATACTGCACCAGAAGCATGTCCAACCTGCAAGCATCCAAAGGCTTATTTTGAAGTAGCAGCAGAGAACTACTAAAAGCAATAAAAAGCATGTATTTTTACATGCTTTTTTTATTTGATTCATTAAATGAATACATGATATTTCATATTTTAGAATTAATTTCATGGATAATAAGTTTCTTTTGTACAAAAATACATATGAACCCCTAGATAAATTAATGCTCTTTTCATTAGGAGGTGTAGTATGGCAAGAAAAATTAGAGAAGGATTAATACCTACATTATTAGGAACAGCTGTAACCGCAGTTGGTTTAGCAACTTATGGCGGAGCATCTACAATTGCAGGCGCTGCAGTAACAGGTTTTGGATTAGCACATATTGTTTTAGGCGGTATAGACCTCGCAACACATCATAAAAACGAATAACAATAAAGGTGCTGTAAAAACAGCACCTTTATTAATAGTAATTTGCAAAGCAAATCTTGGCAAAAGGCGAAAGCGCTCGATGCGCTGAGACTTATATTAAAAAATACGCTCAGCAAGGGCGATTACCAGTTCGATTGTGATTAATATGATAATCATCCATTCCAATATGTTGCCTCTCTTTTGATAGGTCATCGTAGTAAATACTTCAGTAATGCCCATTAAGGTTTCAGATTTACCTTTTATGGTATCATATCGAGCTTTTAGCTCAAACAATTCAGCGAGTTCTATGTATAGATTTTCTGACTCCTGATTGACCCATGTAATAGCCGGCTTATCTAATAGCATCAAATAAGAAATAATATCAAATTTAAATCTTAATATTGTCGCTACGGTTTTAGAGAGTTTTTTATCGCTGATGCCCAATTTTCCCTGCTCTAGCTTGGCAATGATTTCTTCTATTTCATCTAAGAGGTTATCCAATGACTCCTCTACTCTTTCTAAAGCAACAGATTTGGCAAGTACAACAGATAACATATTAAGATGATAATCTTCATAGCTATTCACGTTGAAATATTCAAAATGTATGGAGGGCTCTTCATCGTTTACAACGATGGTATAGTCATCCTGATATTTGAAGCTTGCACTTTGCAGGCTTTTTTCTATTTTCTTTAGATAATTCACAGTATCAACAATTTCATGGTGTTCCATGTTGATAAATACAACAGAGCCGAAGGAAAAGACCTTTACCAGTTTGTTTTCTGTGGTTTTGAGTATACCAGTCAGCTGCTTGGCATCTAAAGTAAGATGCTCTTCCCATTTGAATTTTCTATTAATGCCAAAATGAGCGGCTAGCTTATTTAAACCAATCTCATTGCATAAAGAGAAAACTTTTATAAATTTTGATTCCAAATCATCATCTCCTTATTTTGGAATAGGAGTCTATATTCTTATTATATATTAAAAGTCGAAAAAATACTGCATCGAAAAGATTTTAATGCAGTATTTTTGTATAATATTGAATATTTTGGTTTTATTGAAGGCATTTTCTGTATACTTCAATTGTTTTCTCAGCAGTTTTATCCCAGGAATACTCCCTAGCCTTTGCCTGCCCCAAAATACTGTGCAGTGCCCAAAGATCCGCATCTGTAAGCAGCCTCAATATTTGTTCGCTGATTTCATCGGTATTATAGGGATTAGCCAATAACGCTGCATCACCAACAATTTCAGGTATAGATGAGACATTAGAGGTTACGACGGGTGTCCCACACTGCATAGCCTCTAAAGGCGGCAGGCCGAAGCCCTCATAAAGCGATGGATATACAAATACATCTGCGCCGTTATAAAAGTAGGGAAGGTCATCCGTAGGTATAAAGTTAAGGAATTTTACATTTTCAGTAAGATTCAGCTTTTCAGTCAAGCTCCACAGACAATGATAGGAGCGCTGATGCTCACCAAGAATTAAAAGATCAATTGGTTTATCAAAATTGTCACGGACTTTTTGAAATGCCTCAATTAGTCTTGCAATATTTTTACGTGGACTAAAGCCGCCTAAGTATAAAATATAATGACGTTCAATGCCATATTTATTAAAAATAACACTGCGCGCCTTGCTGCGATCCATTGGTTGATATATGTCATCAGCTGCCAAATGCGTCACTGTAATTTTATCTTCACTTACTCCAAAATACCTTTGTATATCGGATTTTGAATAATTGGATACTGTGATAATTTGAGTAGCATTTTCTACAATATCTGGAGTCATTCTAAAGGTGTAATTCAGATGAGAGCGATCAACAGTTTCTGGCATTACATAAGGGATTACATCATGGAGCGTAATGACATGCTTGCACTTCAGATCATTTGGAAGACCAATACCATTGACAGTATTATGGAAAAAGTCCACAGGATAATTAAGCTTCCAATCGATTTGATAAACCATGTTCCAAAAGTCCTGGCGCCTTTCTCCAGTCAACATATTCTTAGGTATGCTGCTGATATCAAATATATCCGTTTTATTCTGATAGGGATAAAACATAAATATATCCTTCAATTCATTATACTTTTGAATATTTGTAAGTAAATTTGTAGTGTAAGTCGCAAGACCTGAGCCAATATGCCAGGTAATAACCCTTCCATCTATGCCTAAAATCATTTTCCCAACCTCCAAACAACTTCATTTATGAAAAAAGAAGCATTCGCTCAAAAAATAGTCATCTATATATATTATGAAAAGCATCCAGCTTTGTTACAGTTTCATAAAAAAATCCACCAAACACGCCCCAGAGCCACAGCCCGCAAAGCAAATCTTTTGGTGCATTTGAAGCGGACCTAAGCAAATTCGTTTCGCAGATAAAGAATATATTATATAAAGATTGCTAAATTTTGGTTGTGGTTGTCTATCAGATAATATATTATAAAATTAGAATGATGAGGGGGCGTGTTAAAATGAAGGCATATAGAACAATTATGAAAAGAGCAGTAGAGCTTATGAAGCAAAAGAATTTAAAGGCAATGATTCTAAGTCCATCTGCCAACATGTTTTATCTTACAGGTTTTAGTACCTTTCCCGGTGAAAGACTTCTAGTTAATATATTGATGGATACAGGTGAAAATATTTTCATAGTACCAAAGCTTTATGAAAGTGAAGTAAGAGAAAAAGCAGAATTTGATCAGATTTTTAGTTGGAACGATACTCAGGATCCTTCAGAAATGTTGAAAAATGTTGCTGAAAGCCATAGCCTCAGCAGTTGTACCATTGCAATTGAAGATACTATGTGGTTTACAGCTTTTGATAAGATATTTAATACTTTAAATGAGGTTCATTATATTCATGCTTCAGAAATAGTAGGTGAGCTGCGTCAACAAAAGACATCCATTGAAGCTGATAAGATGAGAAATGCTTCTCGGGCAGCAGATCAAGCAATTGAAAACATCATACAGAATATCAAAGCAGGTATGACAGAAACTGAGGTCAGAGATATGCTGGAAGCGGAAATGAAAAATATAGGAGCAGCTGGTCCATCTTTTCAGAGCATCATTGCATCTGGACCAAACAGTGCACAATGCCATTATGGTACTGGCGAGAGAGTGTTGCAGGAAGGGGATGCATTGGTTATGGACTTTGGCTGCCTAGTAGATAATTACTGCTCTGATATGACTCGAACCATTGTGATTGGGCAAGCTTCTGATAAGCTTAGAAGTGTTTATGCCATATTAAAAAGAGCGCAGCAGAACGCCATAGATAAAGTGAAGCCTGGAATAAAGGCATCAGAGGTAGATTATGCAGCAAGAAAGTATATTGTTGACAAGGGCTATGGAGATTTCTTCATACATAGAACAGGTCATGGCATCGGTTTAGAGGTGCATGAAATGCCATACATAACAGAAACCAGTGATGTAATTTTAAAGCCTGGAATGGTATTTAGCATTGAACCAGGTATTTATTTAGATGGCGAATTTGGATTGCGTATAGAAGATTTGGTAATGGTAACTGAGGATGGAGTAGAGGTGTTGAATCAGTTTACCAAGGAATTAATTGAATTAAAATAAAATGTGGGGCAGAACAAAGTTGATTCTTAGGAATGGACTGGTGACTGCCCTTTTACTTTATCCAAAAAAAATGCAAAAGCTGCCAAAAAATATGTATAAATTAGTAAAAAAGAATAAACAATATAAATGGTTACAGGCATTTGACTAAAAATTTATAATTTTGAAAAAATTTAATTTTTTAGAAGGTAAATTGCTTGCTTTATAGAATATATTTATATAAGAACTTAATTTACCTCAACCAAAATAGTTACATACAACAGTTCTAAAATGCTGAATTATTAATAATAATTAGCATGAACAAAACTAAAATCAGTATCTCATATTTTGCAAAGCTTTGGGCGTACCATAGCTGTCAACATCACTAAACGTAACCAAAATATAGACAGGGGGTAATTCATATGGTTAAGTTTATCATCGGAGTAAAAGGCTCTGGCAAAACAAAAAGAATGATTGATATGGCAAATGAAGCTACAAAGACAATGGACGGTTCGGTGGTTTATATCGACAGAGATAAGAAGCACATTTACGATCTGGACAGAAACATTCGGTTTATAGAAACCGGTGAATTCCACATGACGAACTTAAAGTCCTTTTACGGTTTTGTTTGTGGAGTAATATCTCAGAACTATGATATTCAAAAAATATTTTTAGATGGTCACAAGTTGATTTCAGAAGCCAAGGATGAATGCATGGAAGAGTTTATAGTAAATCTTAGCAAGCTGGCAGAAAAATTTGAAGTAGACTTTGT
>JAQSYB010000113.1 GCA_029256365.1 Clostridia bacterium | reverse complement strand
CTGCGCCAACAAGGCCTTCGCATACCAGAAGATATTTCTATAGTTGGTTTTGATGATATCAGCCTGTGCTGTATGGTCACTCCGCCGCTTACCACCATTCATCAAGATATCCATTTAAAAGGTAAATTGGCTGTAGAGTTTATGCTGGAAAGGCTTAAAGGCAAGATCCCCAGTAAAACCGAGGTGACCCTGCCAACCTATCTGGTAGAACGAGAAAGTGTCCGTACACTATAGTCCTGATGCGTCTCCTCTACCTCATACAACATTCCCTTATACCAAACCTTAAACCTTAGCTTCTTCCACATAGGCGGCAGCTGAGGTTTTACTTTTATTTTTCCTTCTTCAAAATACACTCCTCCAAACCCATTAATGGCTGTCATATAGGCTCCACCGGCTGCTGCAGGATGAGTACCGCCAATATAGATTAATCCTGCCCACTGTTTCCCCTCTCCATCAATCTCTGCACTGGCAGATTTTAGGAAAAACGGATAGGCTTTTTCCGCCATACCACAGCGGCATGCTAGAAGTGCATACATACAGGCACTTAAAGAGGAGCCGTGTTCTGTTCTCGGCTCATAATACTCCCAGTTCTTTAAAAGAATTTTTTCCTCAAAATCTTTAGGAAACAACGTAAGCCATGTCACCACATCAGCTTGCTTAATCACCTGTGTATGGGCAGCCACCCCATATGCTCCACCCCAATATTCCTTTTCATTAAGCAGCCTGCTTCTAACCTGCTCTACTGAAACATCTTCTAGTTTTTTATACCCATCAAACTGTTCGATAATACCTTCTTCATCAGGTTCTGGAATATAAATCCTGCCAGCGGCCTCTTCAAACTGCTCTCTTAGCTTCTCTATGTAATACAGTGCTTCAATACGCATTCTTGTACTTTTGGGAAGCTGCTTAAGTAAATCACACATCCGCACTGCCTGCTCAAATGTATATTTTGCCATACGGTTGGTATAACCATTGTTATTAACTCTTTCATGATATTCATCAGGTCCAATCACATCACGCAATTCATAAAACGCTTTATGAACCCTTTTAAGCAAAAGGCTGTGATAAAACTTTGCACACTCTAAAACGGTCTCAATGCCCCCTTCTTCAAGAATAGAATAATCTCCTGTCGTCTCAAGGTACCGCACAATGCCATATACAACGGCCGAAGAAATATGAATCTGCTTATCTCTAAAATAAGTCCTCATAGGGCGTTTCGTAAAGACATCTATCACATTATAATCAGAACAAGCCTCATAACCACCCTCCTGACTTTCCCATGGATAAAACGCCCCTTCATACCCATAGCTTTTCGCTTTACTTTTGGCACCTTCCAGTGTATCTAACCGATATTTCAATAATGTCCTAGCAATACAAGGTTCGGTATACAAAAAAAAGTCCAGCATAAACATCTCCGTATCCCAAAAAACTGCTCCCTTATAGGTTTGCCCAGATAGCCCCCTTGCTGCAATAGACAAGCTCTCTGTATGTCTCGGAGCTATGGCTTGTAGATGATACAAAGAATAATTCAGTGCCTCCATAGCTACATCATCACCCTCTATAATTACCTCCGAAACCCGCCACCTCTCCTCCCATTGTTGGATATGCAAGTCCTTTGATGCCCCATAGCCCTGCTCCATACACTGACTGACCAGCACTTTGGCTTGCTCCTCAAAATCCTTGGCATCTTTACTGGTATAGATACCTATCCACTTGGTTACTTCAAACCTTTTCCCCGCTTCGGCGGTAAAAGCTAGGTTGCGCAAAATACGTTTCTCCCCTATGCCTAGTTTATTCTCCTTTACAAAATCAGTTTGACAGCCTTCTATGACACATACCTTTTCATGGTTTTCCGATGTCGTACCTATCGCTTTTATAAAGCTGCCTTCTTCTGAAAGAGCTATTTGAGCATAATGAGGCCCATTAATATCCCATACATCTGCATCAATACCCGTCACCAGTTCTATATCTGCACAAAACTCTGTTAAAATACAATATTTCATAACCAACAGATGTGGTTCTTCTAAACTGGCAAAACGCTCTGTTTCAATAGTTACCTTGCCTTTAGCTGTCTGCCAGGTTGTTTTTCTCGTAAATAATGCTTTTCTATAATCCAAATACAGCGTATGTGCTATTGGACTTTTTTCCGGCAATCTATAAGTTTCTCCATCCACATGCAATACTGTGTACAAGCCATTTGGCGCATTAAGCGGCTCTCTCCACCCCTCTCCAGCTCGGTCATAAATGCCTGCCAGATTAATGGCTACAAGTTGTTTTTTTTCAAATTCTTCCAAAGTTCCTCTAATACCCATATAGCCATTTCCAGTCAGAAACTTATTACCCTGGCTGATTGCCCTGTCAAGGTCAAATCCTTTTTCCTCCAAAAACCATCTGCTCACACTCTATCCTCTCCATTCACAGGGGATTGCTACTACTTTTGCTTCTTCACTCAGCTGCATCGTTTTGCCATAAACATCTATCGAAATGGGCGCTTCCTTGGTTACCCTAAAGGAAACTGTTTCCTTATTTACATCTACAAGGATGATATTGTCTTGGTAATTGATTCTAAAGGCATACCCTTCCCACGCCTTTGGTATGGAAGGCGCGAAGCTTAGTCTGCCCCCATCTGAGCGCATGCCGCCAAAACCATAAATAATATTCATCCAGGCCGCTGCAAGAGAGGTTATATGTAATCCTTCGTGGGTATTTCTATTATAATTATCTAAGTCCATTCTAGTAGCAAATTTAAAAAACTCATAAGCCTCCTCATGTTTTTTTAACTGTGATGCCAATATTGAATGAACAGACGGAGACAATGAACTTTCGTGAATACATTTTGGTTCGTAGTATTCATAATTTTTCCTGATGACTTCTTCAGTAAAGTTTGAATTAAACATCAGCATAAACATGAGTACATCTGGCTGTTTGATCATATCGTTACGGTAAATCCTATCATAAGACCAATGATGGTACAGCGGGAAGTCCTCAACTGGAATAGCCCCTACATCAATATGAGGCAATTTGAAATACCCCTCATGTTGTTCATATATTTCCTCTTGATTATCGTACGGAATGTACATGTTTTCTGCCATTTTTGCCCACTGCTGACATTCTCCTTGTTTTATATTCATATGATTGACAATTTCCTCATATATTTCTGGGTTTTCCTTTTTAAGATGCTCTAATACTTTTAGCGTATAGTTTAGGGTAAAACGCCCCATATAGTTCGTGTAACAATTATGATTGACCATCATTTGAAATTCATCCGGCCCCATGACTGCATAATACCCATATTTCATGCCGTCCGCACTCCAGCTCCCCCTTGTAGCCATCATTCTACTTATTTCGATTAGCATGGGAAGTCCGTATGCGATCAAAAAGGGTTGGCTGCCTGTCATTTTTTCATAAAACCAAATACCATAAGCTACTCCTGTAGATGCCTGTAGCTGAAGGCTTGCATGCTGCCAGAGATTACAGCACTCCTCTCCGCTAATGGTTGCAATGGGATAAAAGGCCCCTTCACAATCTAAGCTCTCTGCTCTTTCCTTTGCCTGCGGCAGTGTAGCGTGTCTAAACACCAAAAGATTCTCGGCAGCTTTCAAATGATTAAACATAAAAAATGGCAGGCAATAGACTTCTGTATCCCAAAATGCATTGCCATTGTAAGCTTCACCAGTAAGTCCTTTTGCACCAATATTGTTGCCCTGTTCTGCCCCATTGTAAGTCTGAAACATCTGAAAAACACAAAACCTTATACCTTGTTGATTGAGCTCATCTCCACTAATAACAATATCTGAATGCTCCCAAACCTTATGCCACCACTGACTGTTTTTGTGCTTCAAGGTGTTAAAATCATGTGCTTTACCCCTCTCTTCTGCCTCTTCACATGCTCTGATAAAAAGTTGTTCCTCTGATTGCGCAGTATTTTTATAAACGACATGCGAAACGATCTTTGTCAGTTCCTTTGTTTCATTTTCTTTAAGCTGAAAGGTAAAGCATTTTGCTGCTATTTTTTCCTGATCGAGCATGTCGTTTTGAACGCTCATATCTCCAAAAAAGCGGCAGCTAGAGAATATTTTCTGTTTCGTATGTTTTGTGGTTCCTACGAGACTTAAATAGTTCTCTTCTGAAGTGAGGTTTGAACACTTCCAAAAATTCTTCTTTAATGAGTGATGCATTTGTGTAAAGTCTAAGCCAGAATATAAGATAAGATCTCCGCTGAAATTGAGCGGTGTCATGGTTATTTTTTGAGCGCCAACATGGTTGTAACCCATAGATACAAATCGCTCAAATTCTAGTTTTAGCATCTTGCCCCCTGAAGTCTTCCAGATGAAAGATCGGGTCAGTACACCATTTTTTAGATTTAATACCCGTCTAAAATCTTGAAAGCTGCTTTTATTCAGGTCCAGTATTTCACCATCTAACATCATTCTTGTGTACAGCCAATTGACTGCATTAACCATAAACTCTGTCTTATTAACCATTCCTTTATAAGCACTTGCATTTTGTTTTTGCTCTTCGTAGATGCCATTAAAATAACTGCCTATTAGGCTCTGACCCGAATAACCTTCTTCAAAATACCCTCGGACGCCCATATATTCATTGCCTAACGAAAAGATAGACTCTGCCACTTGCCCATAGTCAGCATCAAAACCTTCTTCAATCACACGCCAAGAATCTGTTATAAAATATCGATCTGCCATTTTTGCCATTTTCCTACCCCTTTATGGCACCAATAGCGGCACCATCAGTAATCTGTTTCTGAAATAATAAGAATAATATAGTCGGCGGTACTATTGAAAAAGCAACTGCACGCAACACTTCAACATCGGTCGCATTAGAGGTTCTAAATGAAAACATTGCAACCATCACTGTTTCCTTGCCCGAACCATTTAATACTAAGTAGGGCAGGAGAAAATCAGACCAAGCAGCGGTCATCGAAAAAATGGCTACTACCATAACAATCGGCTTGGATAAAGGCATCACAATCTTAGTAAAGACCTGCAAAATATTACAGCCATCTAATTTGGCTGCTTCAATCAATTCTTTCGGCATCCTCTCAAAAAATTCTTTAAAAAGAATCACATAAAAGGCATTGGCTCCAAACGCCAACCACAACGGGATAAACGATCTGTTAAGTCCAATTCGGTTAATATTGACAAATAATGCTACAACACTTGTTGTGGCTGGAATCAAAAGGCTCCACATCACCAGTCCATTGGCAATCTGATGTCCTTTAGGTTTTAGCACCCCCAGGCCATATGCGAGCAGACCATTAAAGCCAATGGCACAAATAACACTTCCTATTACCATTATGAAAGAGTTAATATAATATCTTGTAAATTTTAAATCATTCCACGTCTTTATAAATACGGAAAAATCAAAGTTTGACGGAAAGATTGTCACATTCCTTCTAAACTCCTTAATATCCTTTAGGCCAGCTAAAAATACCCAAAAAGCTGGAAACAAACATATAACAGCAATTCCCAGACACAACAGTATGATCATACCGCACAGGATTTTTATGTGAATCGAATGAACATCATACCCTCTGATAACCCCATCTTTTTTTGCACTATATTTATCAAAAATCATGTTATTTCCCTCCTTACAGCTCTTTACGTGAAGTCACTTTTGTATAAACACCGCTAAGTACAACCAATATGATACAAATCATAACCGATAAAGCAGCTCCCATCGGATAGTTGAAATCTCTAAATGCATAGTTGTAAACCAGCTGCATTAAAGAAATACTTGCGTTATTCGGCCCTCCGTTTGTCATTACCAAGGGTTCGTATAAAATCTGGAATACTGCAATAACCTGAAGAATCAAAAGAGTCTTCCCTAGATCAAAAATGCTTGGCACTGTAATATGCCTGATTCTCTTCCCTATACCTGCACCATCTATTGCTGCTGCTTCATACAAATCTGGATTGATCCCGCTGATTCCAGCCATATAAATTAAAGCTGTAGCTCCTGCCCCTTTCCAGGTCATTGTAAGAATGATTAAGGGGATTGTAAGCTTTGGATTAGTGAGCCAAAGCTTATTGTCAACACCTACTTTTGATAATAAGATATTGAGTACCCCTGTCGCTCCAGGCGTAAAAAAATACCCCCACATCATGACCGTTGCCATTCCTGGGACCATGTTAGGAAAATAAACACCTACCCGAAGAAATCCTTTTAGGTGAACTGTTTCACTGATTAATAACGCCATAATGATAGGGGCAAAAAAGCCAATCACCAATGACCATACAATATATACAAAAGTATTTCTTAAGGCTGCTATAAAATCCGGATGATTGAATACGCGTATGTAGTTGGAAAATCCAACAAACTCCTGTAATCTTATGCCCTTTGCTGTATACATAGACAGCCGCACGCTTTCCAGCAGTGGCTCCCATACGAAAAATGTAAATAGTATTAATGTAGGCAGCATAATCAGCCAGCCAAATAGGTCTCCTTTATTAAATCTAGCTTTTTTAGGCCGTTCCAAACCGCTTTTCGCTCTCATCACCTGGGCCTCTCCTCTACTCTTTTATTTCCATTTACAATAAGTGGGGTTATCTTTGCAGAAAACCCCATCTACTTTTAACATGCTATAAATAACCCATTGTTTAGGC
>JAQSYB010000112.1 GCA_029256365.1 Clostridia bacterium | reverse complement strand
TCAAGAAATTACAGTTCCTATCAGCTCCCATGCTTTTCGACTGATTACCAATGTTCAGGATGAGGCCCATCGATTTGCAATATCCTATCATAGAAGCTTACGCAGCAAGACGGTTGTGAAGTCTCAGCTGGATGAGGTTCCAGGTATCGGTCCGGCAAGACGCCAGGCACTGCTGAAAAAGTTTGGCAGTCTAAAAAATATAAAGTCTGCCACCATAGAGGAACTAAGTGAAGTGCAGGGTATGAACAAAAAAACCGCAGAAATGATATATCATTATTTTAATTTATAGAACTGTTAAGCATTATGTAGATACATTTCATATTTGCACTGTCATCCTGAAGGAGTTGCGACTGAAGGATCTTAAGATTCTTCACTGCGTTCAGAATGACAAGTTCTATTGTTCATATAAGCATCAACATTGAACTTTAACAAAGCTAATTTATAAAGCTTCAATAAGAATATTTTGTCAGGTTGCTTGTCTAAAAATTATTTTTTCAGATACCTAAGACTTTTTCTAAAGTAGTCCGTATTATATAATGAAAATACACAAAACGACAATGTAAAAGAAGTTTATGGAGGTATATATATGAATAAAAGACTTTACAGATCAAAAACAAAAAGAACTTTATCAGGGGTTTGTGGTGGATTAGAGGATTATTTTGATATAGACGTAACAATCATTCGATTGGTATGGGTACTTATTTCAATTATGTCCGGGATATTCCCTGGTATTGTTGCTTATGTAATAGCCGTGTTTATCATTCCTGAAGAACCTGCAGGCTACTACAACAATGACATGAACAGAGACAATGCAGACTATAAAATAAACCATGAGGAAGAAAATAAGTAAAAAGTAGGTGTACATTTGAAATTATTGGTTGATACCCACTGCCATACTCTGGCCAGTGGTCATGCATACAGCACTATAAAGGAAATGGCAGACTACGCAAGTCAAATAGGAATGAAAATAATTGGTATGACAGATCATGGACCTTCCTTACCTGGAGCTCCTCATATCTATCATTTTGGCAATTTAAGGGTACTGCCTGAGTATATTAGCGGGGTAAGGATTCTAAAGGGTGTTGAGGCCAATATGATGGATTATGATGGTGGCTTGGATATGCCAGAAAAGTTTTTAAGCAAACTAGAACTGGTAATTGCAGGCTTTCATGATGGGTGTCTGGCACCTGGCAGTGTAGAGGAAAATACCAGTGCAGTCATAGGGGCAATGAAAAATCCTTGGGTTGACATCATAGCACATCCAGGCAATCCACAATTTCCTATCAATATCGAGCAGATAGTGGCTTGCGCAATAGAAACTGGTACATTAATTGAGATAAACAACAGCTCCTTTGGCAATGCCAGAAAAGGCAGTGAGGGAAACTGCAGAGATATCGTATTGGAAGCGAAAAAAAAGGGTGCACTGCTCACAACGGGAAGTGATTCTCATATATGCTTTCATGTGGGCAAGCTAGACAAAGTACTCAGTTTGTTTGAGGATGTGGGGATTCCTGAAGAGCTTGTAATAAGCTCCCATCCACAAAAGCTGGTGGATTTTCTGAATAAAAAGGGTAGAAATATAAACTATGGCATGACAATACCCGTTGTATAAAATCATACTTTGGATAACAAAGAATATATATAGAGTAAAAGCTTATCAGGAGGGATATCAATGACCCTAAGAAGAGCCTTTACTCTTTTTTTATGCCTTTTGATGCTGGTCCTTGTGGCAGTGGGGCCAATCATGCTTCAAAGGTATAGAGTTGATTATAATAAAAGCTTTGAACATATGAAAAATGAGATTACCTGGAGAGGTGTCATTACAGTTTGGGACTATCCAAGGCTCAATACGCAAAATGGAACAAGGCTAACCTGGATTAGTGCCAAAATCAAGCAGTTTGAAAAGCAAAATCCGGGTGTGTACATAGATTTTAAAGAATTGGATCCAGCTGGCGGTTATACCTTGCTAAAGGCCGCTGCTAGTACAGGGGCATATCCTGACGTAGCGCCTGTAGGCAGTGATTATTATTTTATGTCAGAAGGATTATTAGAGCCCTTAGATGAATATATAACTGAAACTGATAAGGTTGATTTCTTGCCAGCTTCCCTAGAAAGCGCAAGCTATGAGGGAAAACTGTATGGACTGCCTTGGATGATGACCGGGTATACAATGCTGCTTAATACAGCACTTTTTAATGAGAAGAATGTTCCAATACCACAGGATGGCAATTGGACTTATGAACAATTTGCAGAGGCAGCAAAACAGCTTACCTATGATACCAATAGAAAGAAGGGCCCCGATGTATTTGGCTTTAACGCATTGATGCAGCCCGGTGATTATAGTACCTATGGAATACTGATGAGTGATGGAGCAGAGATAATTAACAGTGGAAATGGCAGCTATGTCTATGACGGTCCTCAAGCATTGTCGGGTTTGCAGAAGCTCTATCAGCTAAAACATACATACAAAGCAACTCCTGAAAATTTTGGAGAAGCAACTCAAGGAGAAGTATTGAATTCCTTTATTAACGGCAAAACTGCAGTAATTGCTGCACCCTCATGGACAATACCCTACATGAGAAATCTTTCCACTGGTTCAGTAGAGTTTGCGACAGCCAATTACCCCACAGGAAGTGCAAAGTCATCAAATGCCATTGGCTCTAATGTATGTTCCTTTGCAGTGTTTGAGCAAAAAGATGAGAATAAAAGAAAGATGTGTATAGAATTCATTCGGTTATTGACTGCTGCAGAAGGGCAAGAAGAGTTGAAGAACTATGGATACTTCCCCGTGCGAAAAACGGGTGAGAACCTATACCAAAATGACAAGGAAATGACCATGATAAAGCAAAGTCTTGGCTTCTTGAAACCGATACCAAGGCACAAAAACTGGGAGCAAATAGACATCATATTGCAGTCTAGGATTAAAGCGGCAATTATGGGAGAATTGACACCTGAGCAGGCCTTAAAGGATGCAAGGGAGCTGCTGCAAAAATATACAGAATAAGTACTGTGCAAATAAGAAAAATATTGTATAATGGTTTTTGCGGCTATTTGTTTTGCACTTAATAGTTATTGTGAGTGAAAAAGGGCAAACCAACAAGTTAAGCTGTATAACCTATGAAGTTACGTTGAATAATATAGCATGTGCAGTGCCTTAAGGGGGATTTTATATGGAACATTTAAAAATTGATATAGAGGGCTCAGGTATTAAAAACATTAGATTGAATGAGATGATGAGTCAGCATACATCCTTCAAGGTTGGAGGACCAGCTGATATATTTATAGAACCAGACAGTGTGGAAGAGTTGAAAAAAGCATTAAGCTATGTAAGGCAGAATCAAATTCCATACTATATCATAGGAAATGGAACCAATTTATTGGTGGGAGATAAGGGAATTCGCGGCGCTGTTATAAAGGTAGGCGAAAGCTTTGGCAAAATAGATATTGATGGAGAAGAAATCATTGTAGAGTGTGGAGTGCTTCTTTCTACACTATCTAAAGCGGCTGCAAGAAGCACATTGACAGGCTTGGAGTTTGCCAGCGGCATACCAGGCTATCTAGGCGGTGCTGTTGCAATGAATGCAGGAGCTTATGGCGGCGAAATGAAAGATGTAATTGAGTGGGTTGAATTCCTAGATGAAAATCTTGAACTGCAAAGGTATACCAATGCCCAGATGGAGTTTAACTATAGAAAAAGTATAGTTGAGCCTAGAGGACTAGTAGTTGTTCGCTGCAAAATAAGGCTCAAAAAGGGTGATCCAGAGCAGATTAACAGTATCATGGCTGACTTGGCATTCAAGAGAAAGACAAAACAGCCTCTGCACCTACCAAGTGCTGGTAGCACTTTCAAGAGACCACCGGGGTGTTTTGCTGGCAAGTTAATCGAAGATGCAGGACTTAGAGGTGTTGAACTAGGCGGAGCACAGATATCTGAGCTGCACTGCGGCTTTGTAGTCAACAAGGGCGAAGCAACTGCCAAGGATGTATATGATTTGATTAAGCATGTACAGACCACAGTTTTCAATCAGTTTGGAATAAAGATGGAAACTGAAATTAAGATACTGGGTGAATTTTAATGTGTCATTTCAATGACACATTTTTTTATGGGAGCAATGGGTTAGAAATATCCATATTTGCCAATAAGGTGTATAATATAAAGCAAAACAGTGATTGTGATATCATGTAGCATGACAAATAATGTTTTATTATAACGGGCAGTAAAATATCTTTCAATAAATCTTGTTATAATAAAGGTATTATATAATTTAATGTAGTGGATGCTGCATAAGGCTTCCAGATATTGAAGAGGTGGATATATTGATTACATTATTCGCGGACTATCATACCCATACGATATACAGCCATGGCAAAGGAACTATAATGGACAATGTAATGGCGGCCAAGAGAAAAGGACTTACCGAAATAGCCATTACGGATCATGGCATTCGACATTTGACCTTTGGGGTGAGGAAAAAAAACATAGCCAAAATGAGGCGGGAAATCGACAATATAAATGAGCATTGTGAAGGTGTGAAGGTGTTGCTGGGAATGGAATGCAACATCATAAGCACAGAAGGCGATATCGACATGGATGACGATATTCGAAAATACCTTGATATATTGCTGGTAGGCTATCATATGATGGTAATTCCAAAGAGCTTGAAAGATGCATGGGGAATTTACGGGTTGAACTATTTAGATAAGTTTTTCTCCTACCATACAGAAAAGGTAAAAGAGAAAAACACCATAGCCATCGGCAAAGCCATTGAAAGACATAAAATTGATATCATTACCCATCCTGGTGCAAGAATACCAATTGATACGACTTATATTGCTCAAATCGCTGCCAAGGCTGGTACTGCACTTGAGATTAACTCTCACAGCAGTGCTATGACTGCAGAGCATGTCATAGCAGCGGCCAAATATGGAGTGAAGTTTGTCATAAATAGTGATGCCCATAAGCCTGAGGATGTAGGAAATCTAAGAAATGGAATTCAGATTGCCTCGGATGCAGGACTTGAAAGCAGCCAGATAATAAATGCAATAAAATAAGATGGAATACATACAAGTATGAAGGAGGACTCTATGAAATTTTTAATCGTTACTGGGCTTTCCGGTGCGGGAAAGAGCTTGTCTATCAAGTATCTGGAAGACCTTGGATACTTCTGTGTGGACAATCTTCCTCCTGCATTAATTGTAAAGTTTGCTGAATTATGGAGCCAAAGCAAAAGTTCTACTGAGAATATTGCTTTGGTTATTGATATCAGAGGAGGAAAGTTCTTTGATAAGCTGCAGGCCAGCCTAGAGGAATTAAAGAACGCGGGCTTTGATTATGAAATATTATTCCTTGAAGCTTCAGATGAGATATTGATAAAACGCTTCAAGGCAAGCAGAAGACAGCACCCACTTGCTGTAGACGGCAGAATTATAAGGGGTATTAAGGCAGAACGCAGAAAGCTGGAGCATATAAAATTAAAGGCAAGCTTTATCATAGACACTACAAATATGCTGCCTTCAGACTTGAAGGATGAGATGAAGCATTTATTTGTAGAAGGGGGTAAGTCTGAGGGAATCCACATTAGTGTAGTCTCCTTTGGCTTCAAATATGGAATCCCCTTGGATGCAGATATGGTATTTGATGTTAGATTTTTACCCAATCCTTATTATGTCGAAAGTCTAAAGAAATTCAGCGGCATGGATGAGGGAGTCAGAAGCTATGTCATGCAATGGCCGGAAGCG
Organism: Clostridia bacterium; assembly: GCA_029256365.1. Classification (GTDB taxonomy): domain Bacteria; phylum Bacillota; class Clostridia; order Lutisporales; family Lutisporaceae; genus GWB2-37-7. Next base: position 947 of record JAQSYB010000112.1, on the reverse strand, counting down.
GTTGAGTTTATGAACAAGCTGGTAGAAATGGTTGAATTCCTTATTCCGAATTTTATCAAGGAAGGGAAAAGTCAGCTGGTTATTGCAATCGGATGTACGGGGGGAAGACATCGATCTGTAACTATGGTAAACATGTTAAGCCAGAAGCTTAAGGAAAACAACCACAGAGTAATTGTAGAGCACAGAGATATAGAAGAGGACAATCACCAATAACATATAGATAGAAAGTGATTAATATAATGTTATTATGACTTAATCGCTAATAGACAGCCTGCAATGGGGGTAGGAGCATGAGAAACAATTCTATAAAGAATCTTCTTAATGAGGCGGGCATATATTCCGGGGGTCCAAGAATTGTTACAATTGGCGGAGGAACTGGTCTCTCGGTATTATTAAGAGGGTTGAAAAGATTTACATCTAACTTGACAGCCATCGTCACGGTTGCAGATGATGGGGGTGGCTCTGGACAGCTGCGAGAAAATATGGGGATGCTTCCTCCTGGAGATATTCGAAACTGTGTAGTGGCGCTGGCCAATACAGAGCCAATTATTGAGAGCCTGATGCAGTATCGATTCAAGGAGGGCGATTTAAAGGGGCAGAGCTTTGGCAATCTTTTTATTGCAGCCTTAAATGATATTTGCGGCAGCTTTGACCAAGCTGTAAAAGAAATAAGCAACGTATTGGCTGTTACAGGAAAGGTACTGCCTGTCACCTTAGAGGATGTGGTTCTTTTTGCGGAGCTTGAGGATGGAACTGTAATAAAGGGTGAATCCCAAATTCCGATTAAGCAGCAAAACTCGAATCAAAGAATCAAAAAGATATTTATAAAACCATCAAATTGTAGGGCACTTCCAGAAGCAATTGAAGAAATCCTCAATGCGGATGCGATCATATTGGGACCGGGCAGCTTATATACCAGCATTATACCGAACTTGCTGGTGAAGGAC
>JAQSYB010000111.1 GCA_029256365.1 Clostridia bacterium | reverse complement strand
ACCGATAAAAAGGTCATAGTAGAAATAATTTAATGCAGAGCAGGAGATAATATAACAAATATTACTCCTGCCTTTGTATATTACGTGCTTTGCATTTTATGAATATAAAGCACGTAATATTTTCTACTAGATAAGATTATGATGCCAGGTAGATTCTTCACTGCGTTCAGAATGACAGGACAGGTAATAATTTAGCACAAACGCTTTGTATAAGGAATAATTTTGTGAAGTAAAGCTTCTTTGCCCTTAAGGAATACCCTCGAAGAAGATTGCTTTGTTGCACTCCAGGTCACAGCCATCAAAGCAAGGCTTCTGGTGCATTTGAAGCTGTCGTAAGAAAATTCGTTCCTTATAAAACAAAGAATAAACAACCGAATGGCTAATCAGCACAAAAGATTCTTCACTGCGTTCAGAATGACAGGATAGCCCACAAAGCGAGGTTCTGGTGAATTTGAAGCTGAAGGGAAGAAATTCGTTTCTTGCTGAAAGAATATATAAGCCAACCTAAAGTTTTCTACGTAATCTTATTGCATTGTTTTAAATTCAGAAGAAGAAGGTGATTGTATGCTAGAGTATCTAAGCATAGGACAAATTGTAAATACCCAAGGAGTACGGGGTGAGATTAAGGTTTACCCCTTGACTGATGATGCTTCACGCTTTAATAAGCTGAAAGAAGTGTACGTTGAATCAAAGGGCGAAATGATAAAATATCAAATTGAAAGCACCAAGCATCTGAAGAATACAGTAATTCTTAAGCTTAAGGGTGTCGATACCATGAACGATGCAGAAAAACTCCGCGACCTTTATCTCAAGGTAGGAAGATGGGATGCTGTGCGCCTTCCAAAGGATGCTTTCTTTATATGTGATATTGTGGATTCAGAGGTTTATGACATTCACGGAGTGCTTTTGGGCAAGCTCTATGATGTATTGGAGACAGGGGCAAATGATGTCTATGTTGTAAAGACAGAAGGAAAGGATATCCTGATACCGGCTTTAAAACAAGTGGTAAAAGAGATTAACTTGCAAACCAAGAAAATCATTGTTGACCTGCCGGAAGGATTGGTATAAATGAGAATAGACATTTTAAGCTTGTTTCCAGAAATGCTAGAGGCTGTTTTGTGCAAGAGCATCATAGGCAGAGCAGTTCAAAACAATTTGGTACAGCTTTATTTTCACAATATAAGAGATTTTACAGAAAACAAAAATAATCGAGTGGATGATTATCCCTATGGCGGTGGACTGGGGATGGTGATGCAATGTCAGCCGATATTCTCCACTATGGAGCATGTTGTAAAGCAAGTTGGCTCCAAGCCTCATACTATTTTAATGACGCCTCAGGGAAAGCCCTTTCATCAGGGGAAAGCCCAGGAACTGACGAAGCATCAAAATATCGCAATCATATGTGGTCATTATGAAGGCATCGACCAAAGAGTCAGTGATGCCCTTGTAGACGAGGAAATATCCTTAGGAGACTTTGTATTGACTGGTGGAGAAATTGCGGCTATGGCTGTTACAGACGCTGTATGCAGGCTGCTTCCAGGCGTGCTGAAAGAGGACGATTCTCATATGATTGAATCCTTCAGCAGCGGATTGTTGGAGTATCCTCAGTATACAAGACCACCGATATTTCAAGATATGGCAGTACCAGATATTTTGCTTTCAGGACATCATGAAAATGTAGATAAGTGGAGACGGTATCAAGCATTGAAAGTCACCTATAGCAAGCGTCCAGAGCTCTTAGATGCAGTGGAGCTTACAAAGCAGGATCGTAAGATGCTGGAGCAAATAAAGCAGGAGGCTGGGCAAAACAATATTTCGGAATGACACAGGAGTCATTCCCTACAAATAATAAAGAGCATGTATATAATTAATGGTTGCAATAGCTTTTGCTATGTGATATAATTCTCTAGGTAAAACGGGCGTTCCGCTGTCAACGTACATGAGCGTCTATGATGGAAGGAGGGACATTCATGGATTTAGTTAAAATCATTGAAAATGAGCAACTAAGAAAAGATATACCACAATTTAACGTAGGTGATACTGTTAAGGTTCACGTTAAGGTTAAAGAAGGTACAAGAGAAAGAGTTCAGGTTTACGAAGGTGCTGTGTTAAAGAGACAAGGCGGCGGACTTACTGAAACTTTCACAGTAAGAAGAATTTCTTACGGCGTTGGTGTTGAAAGAACTTTCCCAGTTCACTCACCAAAGTTAGACAAGATAGAAGTAGTTAGAAGAGGTAAGGTTAGAAGAGCGAAGCTTAACTACCTTAGAGACAGAGTTGGTAAGAAAGCTAAAATTAAAGAAATCAGATTCTAAGAATTTAAAGGGCTTTATGCCCTTTTTTCATTTGCATTAAAATAGATTGACTAGAAATAATAACAATATGTTAATATAGTTGTACATAGGATAAAAACGAGGTGTTAACTTTGAATATACAATGGTTTCCCGGTCACATGACCAAAGCAAAAAGAAAAATTGCAGAAGACTTAAAGCTGGTAGATGTGGTAATTGAGCTTTTAGATGCTCGAATTCCGATGAGCAGCAGAAACCCTGATGTGGATCAGATTGTTGGCGGTAAGCCAAGAATAATCATTCTGAATAAAAGTGACTTGTCAGATGAAAATGCAAATAAAGTCTGGATGAAGTATTATACAGCAAGCAATACCAAGGTAATACTAGCCAATTCTATTAAGGGAACAGGCTTAAAGGAAGCAACTGCTGCAGCGCAATTCCTAATGAAAGAAAAAATTGATCGACTGAAAGCCAAGGGTTTGCTGGTTAAAACCATAAGAGCTTTAATAATAGGGATACCCAATGTAGGGAAATCAACTCTTATTAATAAGGTTGCTGGACGCAGCATTGCACAAACAGGAGACCGACCAGGCGTTACTAAGGCCAAGCAATGGATTAAAATCAGCAATGAGCTGGAGCTATTAGATACCCCCGGAATATTATGGCCTAAGTTCCAAGATGAGCAGGTGGCTTTGAACCTTGCATTTACTGGAGCTATTAAGGATGAAATATTAGATGTTTATGAGCTGGCACTGCATTTTCTAGAGAGAATGCAGAGGGATTTTTACAAAAATTTGATGGAGAAGTATAAGCTTGAGGACTCAAATAAGGAATTGCCAGTACACGAGTTGTTCAGCTTAATAGGGAAGAAGCGAGGCTGCATCATAGCAGGTGGAGAAATTGACATCAAAAGAGTTGCTGTGATGCTTCTAGATGACTTTAGAGGCGGCAGAATTGGAAAAATAACATTGGAATTGCCTCCAGAAAAAACAGAGTAAAATATGATATAATTGAGCATATGTAATTTACATATGCTTTCATTTTTTGCAAAAAGATGCCGATAAATTGAATATATAATTCCAAAGGAGATTAAAATGGCCGTTAAAATAAAATATGATGAAAAAGAAATTCAACGATTACATACAATGACTGAATATGAAAGAAAATGCTATGAGGATGGTTACATACATGTGGCAGGTATCGATGAGGTTGGCAGAGGGCCCCTAGCTGGACCAGTAGTGGCGGCAGCTGTGATATTGGGAGAAGGTGTTGTGATACCAGGTGTAAACGACTCCAAGAAGCTATCAGAAGCCAAACGCGAATACCTCTATGAGGAAATAAAGGCAAAAGCACTGGCAATTGGAGTAGGTATGGCAGAGGTAGAGCTTATTGACGAAATAAACATATTGAATGCTACCTATGCAGCCATGAAGAGAGCAATCCATTCACTGAGCATACAGCCTGACTATATTTTATTTGATGCAGTTACCTTGAAGGATGTAGACATTCCGCAAAAGGGAATTATAAAAGGAGACACCTTAAGCCTTTCCATAGCAGCAGCGTCAATCATTGCGAAGGTGGAAAGAGATAGGCTGATTAGCTCCTATGACAGCATATATCCTGAATATAAATTTTCGAAGCACAAGGGCTATGGGACCAAGGAGCATATGGATTGCATTAGAAGGCTTGGACTGCTACCCGTACATAGACGCAGCTTTACAAAAAATATTTAAAGAAGTGATAATATGAGAATTACAGTACAAAATCAAATGACGGTTAAGCCTCAATTGGGAGATTTTCTTACCAATGTTGAGGTCGGGGATACAATAAAGGGAAAGCTTGTTGAAATGCTGGGACAAAGCGTTTCTATTAAAACTGCATCGGGACAGCTATTTACTGCAGCTTTAATGAAAGCAGCTGAGCTAATGCCTGGACAGTTGGTGGAGCTAAGTGTCAGCAGCATAACACCGGAGGGTGTTTTTGCTGAGCTGAAAACAGAGCATCAAAAGCCTCAAATAAATGAGGACGCGAAGCTGCAGCAGTTGTTAAAGCATATGGATATTAAGCCGAAAGAAGAGCATATCCAAGCAGCCAAGCTGTTAATAAAATACAACATGCCAGTGACAAAGGACAATATTATAAAACTTGTGAATACACAAAAAAGTATGGAAAGCTTAGCTCAAGGAAGCTCAGCAAAGGCAATCGCAATGCTGCAGTCAGAGCTGAATATAAACAATACGGAAGTGACAAAGCTAGTAAAAGCAGCGGCAGCTTTGGAGCCGAAAAGTCAGGAAATACTGAAACAGCTACAAAACAATATAGATGCTCCAAGCTCTGAAATAGAGCATACTGTTAAGACTGAAGCGAAGGCAGTGCAATCCCAAGAAAAAGTAGTTGTCAGCACAGGAGATATAGAAATACCCCTAGAAAAGAATCCAAAGGCCGCAATGCAGCAGCTGGTTGCTAAGGTGGAAGCGGAATCAAAGGAACAAGGAATCATAAAACAGGAAACTCCTAAGCTAGAAAAGCTCATGGATACGATAACCAAGGTATTTGATACCATTTCACAGGCAAAGCCGGAACAAACGGCATATATGCTGGCAAAGGACATTAAAATTACACCAGCGGCAGTAAAAGCCATAGTCGATCATACATCAGGTCAAAATAAAATTTCAAATCAATTAGAGGGCTTTGAGAAACTTGTAGAGAAATTAGAAAAAAACCAAGTAGATGTAAAAGAAATAAAGCAGGAGCTAAAAAAGCTGTTCATAAAGCCAGAGCTATTGCAGGATAAGGAGCAAGTAACTGAGAATTTTAAAGAAATTACAAAATTAGGTGCTAAGCTAGAGTCCTTGATTAAGGAGAATGCTTTAGAAAATAAGCTTGACACCACAGTACTGCAAGATACGAAAAGCAATATAGATTTTATAAAAACCATCAATGGAAATATAAACTATCTTCAGATTCCACTGAATATAAATGAAAACAAAACGACAGCAGAAGTCTATGTATTTAATAATAAGAAAAAAAGTAATATGATAAATCCTGAGAATGCAACAATACTAATTGCATTGGATTTGAATAAGCTAGGGCATCTGGAAAGTCTGATTTCAGTTGTCAAAAAAGATGTGAATATTACCTTTAAGGTGGAAAAAGAAGAATTCAGAAAAGCAATTAAGGGTGCAGTTGTTGCTTTGAAGGATGCATTAGAAGCAAGGGGCTATCGCTTAAATCCCCTTAAAATTATTGATATTGAGGAAAAATTCAATTTGCTGGAGCTGGAAGAACTGACAAATGTGGACATGGGCCAGCTGCATCTGGATATAAGGGTGTAATATGAAGGATAAAATGAAAAAAGCTGCAGCACTCTCCTATCGAGAGGGGGAGCAAGCCCCTATCGTAACTGCAATAGGTAAGGGCGAGGTGGCAGATCGCATCATAAAAACTGCCCAGGAAAACGATGTGCCTATTTTTGAGAATGAGCAGTTGGTTTCTACATTGATTCACTTAGACTTAGGGCAGCAAATCCCTCAAGAGCTGTACAGTGTAGTTGCTGAGGTATTGGTTTTTGTTTCAAATATTGAAAATGACCTAAAGAGGTAAGAGGATGAAGTATAATAAGCTTTTGGGCGCTTTTGGAGAAGAAATGGCATGCAGCTATTTGGAAAAGAAAGGCTATAAAATTCTGGAAAGAAACTTTAGCTGTAAGGCGGGAGAACTGGATATCATTGCGATGGAAGGGGATACCATTGCTTTTATAGAGGTAAAATGCAGAACGGGAACAGACTACGGCAATCCTTCTGAAGCGGTCAGCTATTACAAGCAAAATAGAATCGTGAAGTCTGCATTGTTTTTTATGACAAAGTATAAGATTTTTGACTATATGTGTAGATTTGATGTTGTGGAAGTCCTAACAGAGGGGACAAAGGAAGATACATCAATCAATTTGATAAAAAATGCATTTGAATACAGTGGAAAATACGGATATTAGAGGTGTAAGGATGTTGCTTAATAATTCCCTGCATATTTCTCATGAATTGGTTGGTAAGGTGGTAAAGCCTGGTGATGTTGTCATCGATGCCACAATGGGAAATGGCAATGATACGTTGTTTTTGGCAAATTTAGTTGGCGCTGACGGAAAGGTATATGCCTTTGATGTGCAGCAGATGGCTCTTGACAATACCAAAAAAAGGCTTGAAGATGCTGGTGTGATGGATAGAGCCGAGCTAATTTTGGATGGGCACCAGAATATTGAAAAATATGTCCCTTCTGGAATCAAAGCAGTGATGTTTAATTTGGGGTATTTGCCCAAGGGGGATCATAGCATTGGCACAAAGGCGGAAACCACAATTGAAGCAATAGAAAAGTGCCTTGGATTGCTATGCAAGGAAGGAATTGTAATGATTGTGATTTATTATGGTGGAGACAGCGGCTTTGAAGAAAAGAATGCTGTGATGGATTATTTCAAAGCCTTGGATTGCAGGAAGTATTCCGTTTTGGTCCACGAATTTGTCAACCAAGTAAACTGTCCGCCCATAGCGGTTTGCATAGAAAAAATGAAGTAAATGACATATTATTTATTACTGAATTGTCATTCTGAACGCAGTGAAGAATCTTTTGCACTGATTACTTGTTCAGTTGTTTATCCTTTGTTGTATAAGGAACGAATTTTCTTACGACAGCTTCTAATACACCAGAAGCCTTGCTTTGGGGGCTGTGGCTCCGGGGTGCAACAAAGCAATCTTCTTTGAGGGTATTCCTTAAGGGCAAAGAAGCTTTACTTCACAAAATTATTCCTTATACAAAGTGTTTGGTGTATATTATTACCTGCTTTGTCATTCTGAACGCAGTGAAGAATCTTTTGGTAGTAATGATTTACAAACATAAAAATAAATCTACATAGGAGGTCATACTATGGCAGTTAAGGAAATCTATCAATTGGGCAACAAAAAGCTTTATGAGATTTCGGATGAGGTAAAGTTTGAAGA
>JAQSYB010000110.1 GCA_029256365.1 Clostridia bacterium | reverse complement strand
AAAGAAAGATTCTTCACTGCGTTCAGAATGACGGGGTACGGATAGTATAAATAGAAAGGATTTGATAAGATGTTAATTAGTAAATTATTGGGAGAACGATATAAAGAAAAATCTGGTGAGGCAGCCTTTCCAAGTCATATATACCTGCTGCGGGGCGGATATATTCGTCAAGTTTCAAATGGTATCTTTTCATTGCTGCTGCCAGCTAAAAAAATAGTCAGGAAAATTGAACAAATCATTCGTGAGGAAATGGATGCCATTGATGGTCAAGAGGTGCTATTTCCTGTTGTACTTCCAGCAGAGCTTTGGCAAGAGTCCGGCCGCTTTGATAGTGTTACCAACGGACTTATTCGCTTCAAGGACAGAGTTGGTCACGATATGCTGCTTGGAATGACTCACGAGGAGGCTGCAGTTCACCTTGCCAGAAGTGAGGTGAAATCTTATTCAAAATATCCTTTTATGATATATCAAATACAAACAAAATTCCGTGATGAAACAAGAGCAAGAGGTGGATTGATTCGAGTAAGGGAGTTTACCATGAAGGATGCATATTCCTTCCATACCTCACAAGAGGACTTAGAGCAATACTATGAAAGAGCATTGAAGTCCTATGATAGGATATTTCAACGGGTAGGAATTCCTGAAGTTATTTCAGTCCGCTCAGATAACGGCATGATGGGTGGAAAGGTATCTCATGAGTATATGCTATTGTCCGATGTTGGTGAGGATACCATTGTAATATGTGAGAGCTGCGGTTACAAAGCCAATATGGAGATTGCTGTTTCTCAAATAGCCCATAATGGATGTGAAGAACAGGAGATTGAGGAAGTATATACACCTGATATAAAGGATATTGATTCACTGGCTACATTCTTCAAAATACCTGCAAATAAACTGATGAAGGCTGCAGTTTTTGCAGTAGAAAACAGCAAGAAGCCTTTGGTTGTATTTCTTCGCGGTGATTTACAGGTTAATGAATCAAAGCTTAGAAATACTGTACGTGCGAACGTTTTCCCATTGACCGATTATGAGAATGTGAATCTATGCTTTGGGTTTATTGGGGCTTATGATCTTGATAGCGAAGGCTTAGATGTCGTTTATGATACTTCATTACAGGGGGAAAGCAATCTTGTAGGAGGAGCCAACAAGCTTGATTATCATCTAAAGGGGATAAGTATAGACAGAGATATAAAGCCTGTTGGATATGTTGATATCGCTAAGGTGAATGAAGGGGATATTTGCACGAAATGCGGAAGCAAGCTAAATTTACACAGAGGTATTGAAGTCGGCAATATTTTTCAATTGGATACAAAATATACAAAGAGTATGAATATGACGTTTACAGATATGGATGGAACGCAGAAGCATCCTGTAATGGGCTGTTATGGAATTGGAGTTGGAAGACTTTTGGCAAGCGTCATTGAGGCAAGTCATGATGAATATGGACCAATATGGCCTATGGCAATTGCTCCATGGCAAATCCATATCTGTTTATTGAACAATGAAAATGAGAATATAAAACAAGTAGGCTTTGCATTGTATGAGCAGCTAAGCAAAAAATATGATGTACTGATGGATGACAGGAATGTTGCTGCAGGAATGCAGTTTGCAGATGCAGATTTACTTGGCATACCTGTGAGAATAGTTGTCAGCAAAAGAAACGTTGAAAAAGGTGAGCTTGAGCTCACAACGAGAGATAAAAGAATCAAGAAGAGCATTAAGATTGAAGATGTTGAAGCTGAGCTGACATCAATTATTCACTTATAATGCTTCTGATATAAGCAAACAGCTCCTGTACATATCAAAAATGTATGGGGGCTGTTTTTATTTTTATAGATAAGCAAAGCACTTGCTTGTATTGTAAAATAAAGGTAATTTGTGTGATATAATTTTAAGATAAGTGTAGGAATGTCACATTTCCTATTTTTTAATTGTTATATAAGTAAAGATTAGACAAATATATTTATTCGCGAATGATAAATTTGGTCTTGAATTGATGATGGTCAATAATCTACCAAGGAGGTGCACGAATGGATGCTATTGAGGAAATTGTAGGACAGATTCAAAAGGGAGATATGGAAAAGTATGAACTATTAATTGAAAAATTTCAAAAACCACTTTTTACATATGTTTATCATATAATTGGGGATTTACATGAGGCAGAGGATATTACGCAAGAAGCTTTGCTGAAGGCATATAATAACATCGGCAGCTATAAGAATTCAATATCCTTTGGGGCATGGCTTTATAAGATAGCTTATAATCATACGATCAATGTGATGAGAAGAAAAAAACTTATTAGCATAATTCCTGGTTTGGAATTTTTCGATATAAAGGAACCCAGCACATCGGATGAAAACATATATCTAAATGAGTTTAGCTGTGATATGGAAAAGGCGCTTTCGGGATTGTCCTTGAAAGAAAAGAGTTTGTTGTTTTTAAGAATTTTGGAAGAGCGATCTTATGATGAAATAAGTCTTATATTAAACAATAAGCCTGAGAATCTTAGGAAGAAATTTGAAAGAGCAAAGAGGAAGCTCAGAAAATACTATGAAGTTGATGGTAGGAGGGATGAATATGAACAATTCTCAAATTGAAAATGACATCAGGAGATATTATGAATGCACTGAATTGCCAAATATAGATTTCAAAAATAATATTATGAATCAAGCTAGAAATAGAAAAAATCATAATAGAAGATGGGTTGCTAAGACTGCTATTGTTTTCATAGCGATGCTTCTCACTCTATCAGTGACCTTTGCAGGGACCCAGCTCTTAAGAAATATTTTTGCATATAAAGACAATGGTGGAGATATGGCTTGGAGATATGATTTAAAAACACCAGCAGATGGAGTTACTGAAATAGAAAGTGAGTATAGGGATATAGGCAATTATATAAGGACGTTAAAGCTAAAGCCCGGTATGTCTGTCGCAGTATTTAAAAGATCAAAGGTTGAGCCGGAGGGGATAATTTCCGCATATACAGCACCGGTTTCTACCATATATGAAAACAAATTTAAGGAAATGCTCAAGGACAGACCTGATTTCTTGAAAATATGCAGCTCCATTCCAGAAGGGTATCAGTTTTTAGTGGGCTCTATCAAATATCGTCCTATTTATAATAAGGACAATATACGAAAGGAAGGACTGGCATCTGATCAAGATTTATATGTCAAAGAAATAGAAACAGTGAAGACTGATATAATGACTACTGAGTTAGTGATTGGACCGGTTGATACGGATGGCAAAAGCCATTTTGGTATAGAGTTAAAGATCTATGAAGCTAAGAGCTATACCCCTGATAAGCTATTCTATGGCAGTGTAGGTTCGACGAACATAATTACTGAAACTGTAAAGCTTGGCAGTGTAGAAGGTTCCTATATGAAATATGGAAACGGAAAGAGACATCAAATTCTTTGGTTTCAAAAAGGCGAAGATAGTAAGTTTGTCCTCCTTGAAGGGCGCACCGATGAAATAACAAAAGAGAACTTAATAAAAATGGCATTAGATATAGAAATGAAATATCAGCCTTAAAGCACAAAGCAGATGAATTGCTTAACCAATTCATCTGCTTTTGCTTTGCAAGCTGTTAATAGCTTGATAGAGAGATCGAATTATATTATAATCTGTTAGGGAAACATGAAATCAGGAAAAATGTAGAATAATATAGTAGATAAGTCAGATTAACTTAGCGTTTATGGAGGACATAATGGAAAACAGGAATTTTCTAACTCCTGCGGAGATTGCAGAGGCAACAATACAGGCAGGCATCAATAAGGTCAAATTATCAAGAAGGAATATGTTTATTCTTGCTATTCTTGCTGGTGTCTTTATTGGCTTTGCGGGAGAAGGCTCCAACATGGCAGCATTTAATTTACTTGCAAAAGCTGAGACCTTCGGACTTGGAAGAGCATTGGCTGGTGCGATATTTGGCACAGGACTCATGCTTGTTGTCATATGTGGCGGAGAACTTTTTACAGGCAATACCATGATGATAGCCGGTGTATTGGATAAGCGGATAACAGCGACAGCTATGCTAAAGAATTGGATTATCGTTTATCTGGGAAATCTTGTTGGTGCTGTATTTTTGGCATATATGATGACGCAATCCGGCTTGTTTAACAGTGGAGCCAATATGTTAGGTGCAGTTACGATAAAGATTGCCACTGCAAAGGTTGGATTGTCTTTTATGCAAGCTTTCTATTTGGGCATTATGTGTAATTGGCTGGTGTGCTTGGCTGTTTGGATGGCAACAGGCTCTAAGGATATTGTGGGGAAGCTTTTGGCGATTTTCTTTCCAATTTGGTTGTTCATAACCTCGGGGTTTGAGCATAGTGTTGCGAATATGTACTATATACCAGCAGGCATTATGGCAAAAGGCACAAAGGCATGGGCGGATGCGGCAATGGCTTTGGGTGTAACACCTGAAATTCTTGGGAATCTCAATTGGGGCAGCTTCTTTATCAAGAATCTTTTGCCTGTTACTTTAGGGAATATAGTTGGCGGAGGCATCTTTGTGGGAGCAGTGTATTGGTATGTATATATCAAAAAAGAAAATGCCAGCAAGGCTGCTAAGAAAGGTGAATCTACTACATAGCAGGTTTTGGTGTATAAACGAAATGGGATGGATAACACAGACGTTAAAAAAGATAATAAGTATCGACTAGCACCATTTGGACATGCTGCATACTATATATTGCAAGCAGAATAAATGTAAGGAGTGTTGTATATGACAAATGGTTGCAATGTACAAGAAATAGACCAGTTCTCCCATTCAGAAGACTTTAATACAAATACTGCCGGATTTACAAATTCACATGTTATAGGCAGGTTTGGAGATGTCGACGAAGCCAACCCCTGGTTTGTCAGAAATGGTAATTCTAGCTTGCTGCGAGGAATCGGTGCCAAATTGAGTAGCTCGACTATTAACATGGCAATTGAGGGTACCACATATATTTGCGGGGGAGCCGATTATGCGGAGATGTTTGAGACTGCGGATGGAGAAGCTATTGATGCAGGTTATTTTATAGTCCCAGCTGCTGGAAAGAAAATTCGAAAAGCAACTTCTTCAGATACTTTCATATTAGGTATAAGCAGCGCCGCACCCTGTATAAGAGGGAATAGTGCTGAATTAAGCTGGCAAGGAAAATATCTTAGGGATGAATGGGGATGCAAGCAATACGAAGAAGTTAAGGTTGCAGCTATAACAGATAAAAAAGGAAATATAATCAGTCCAGAATGGATACAGGTGCAGCCAGTGCTAAACCCAAACTGGGATCCCCACATGAAGTATAGTCCACGTATCGATCGACCAGAGTGGGTAGCTGTTGGATTGCTTGGACAAATGCTGATTCGTGATGATGGCAGCTGTGAGGAGCATGGATATTGCTGGACCAATGATGAGGGCATTGCTACAATAGCAAAGAAGGGATATTTCGTTCTTGAGAGGATATCGGCCAATCAGATTTTAGTTTTATTTCGTTAAAGTAAAGGGTATAGACCAATTTATGACCGGTCTATACCCTTTGACAATTATAATCTAAACATTAAATCTGAAGTGAACCACATCTCCATCTTTCATGATGTATTCTTTTCCTTCAACTCTTACAAGACCCTTTTCCTTAGCAGATGCCATGTTTCCGCCATGGGCTACGATGTCATCAAAGGCAATTACTTCTGCTCTGATGAAGCCTCTTTCGATGTCTGAGTGAATTTTACCGGCTGCTTGAGGTGCAGGAGTACCTGCTTTTATGGTCCAGGCTCTTGACTCCATAGGCCCTGCAGTCAAAAAGCTAATGAGACCCAACAAAGCATAGCTCGCTTGTACCAATTTATCAAGTCCTGATTTATCAAGCCCTAAATCGTTTAGGAAGCCCTTTCTTTCCTCAGGATCCAGCTGTGAAATTTCTTCCTCTATCTGAGCGCTAACTACAATTACCTCAGCATCCTCTGTAGAAGCAAATTCTCTTACCTTTGCAACATGGGGGTTTGTTTTTCCGTCGTTTACCAAATCTTCTTCTGATACATTGGCTACATATATAATTGGTTTTCCGCTGAGAAGATTAAAGGACTTAACAAGCTCGTTCTGCTCATTGTTAAGGTCTAGTGTTCTTACAGATTTGCCTGCTTCCAGTACTGCCAAAGCCTCTTGTATCAATTCAACCTCTGCGGCCAAGGTTTTGTCACCCTTTGCAGCCTTTTGTGATCTTTGTAATCTTCTATCCAGCATTTCGATATCAGAGAGCATAAGCTCTAAATTTATTGTTTCGATATCTCTAAGAGGGTCAACGCTTCCTTCTACGTGAACGACGTCACCGTTTTCAAAGCACCTCACTACATGTACAATCGCTTCAACTTCGCGGATATGCGAAAGGAACTTATTGCCAAGACCTTCTCCCTTGCTGGCACCTTTTACAAGTCCAGCTATATCATAAAATTCTATAGCAGTAGGGACTATTTTTTTCGACGTGTATATCTCTGCCAGTTTATCCAATCTTTCATCAGGTACAGCAACTACTCCTACGTTTGGCTCTATGGTGCAAAATGGATAGTTGGCTGATTCTGCTCCAGCCTGAGTAATAGCGTTAAAAAGTGTACTCTTTCCTACATTTGGTAGGCCTACGATTCCAAGTTTCATTTCATTTGTCCTTTCTATTTAAAAAATATTCTTTTGTCCGTTTCATCTATCAAAAATTAATATTACCACAATGTAAAATTATATTATAGTTAGTAGATAAGTGCAATGCTAACATTGATT
>JAQSYB010000109.1 GCA_029256365.1 Clostridia bacterium | reverse complement strand
GTACAAGTGCAAGTATTAGACCACCTGCAACAATAGATGCAATTTGTCCGCCAACATTAGCACTTACAGCATGCATCAGGATGAAGTTTGTAGGATCTGCTATTTGCGCTTCCCTCTGAATAACTCTTGCAGACATAGGGAAGGCAGATATTCCTGCAGCACCGATCATTGGATTAATCTTATTCTTGCTAAATAGATTCATAACCTTTGCAAATAGAATTCCACCTGCTGTATCAAATATAAAGGCAATCAATCCCATACCAATTATCATAAGTGTTTCTAAATTCAAGAAGCTCTCAGCTGTCATAGTAGAACCAATTGTTATTCCAAGCAAGATTGTAACAATACTTGCCAACTCATTTTGAGCTGATTTTGAAAGTCTATCCGTAACACCTGATTCTCTCAAAATGTTACCGAACATCAAGAATCCAACTAAGGAAACACTGGCAGGAGCAATCAATCCTGCAAAGAATGTAACAATAATCGGGAATAGAATCTTAACCTTTTTTGAAACCGGCTGTTCGAAGTAATCCATTCTGATTTTTCTTTCTTCTTTGGTAGTAAGAAGTCTGATTACAGGTGGCTGTATGATTGGCACAAGCGCCATATATGTATAAGCTGCAACTGTTATAGGCCCAACTAAGTCTTTTGCAAACTTATTGGCAACAAATATTGAAGTAGGTCCATCTGCCGCCCCTATGATTCCTATTGATGCAGCCTCTTTTAAGTCAAAGCCCATTAATACTGCTAAAGACAAAGTGAAGAATATTCCAAATTGAGCTGCCCCACCAAAGAGTAACATCTTTGGGTTTTTGAGCAGAGGGCCAAAATCTATCATGGCACCGACACCCGTAAATATCAGCAAGGGGAAAAGCTCAGTTCCTATGCCAAAATCTCTTAATACTGCCAAGGGTCTTAAGCCTTCTTCTGCCGCCAATGGTATATTTGCCATAATTGCACCAAAGCCAATAGGCAATAGCAGCATTGGTTCATATCCCTTCACTACAGCCAAATAAATAAGTCCTGCTGCGATTAAGAACATGATTGCATCCCAAATATCCAGAGACATAATTCCATTTAATAAGTCCAACTAAAGTCATCTCCTAATCATTCTTAAATTTAAGTAACATAAATATAGACTCAACACTATTCATTATACATAGTATTAAATCTATAAAAAAGGGCTTTATTAAATATATTTTTACAAAATTGAAGCCTTTTATGTAACGCATTCGGTCTGTACATCTTAAACAGATATACATTCCTAGACATTACTAAAAGGCCTTTATTGTTTGTCTTTATTTTTTCTTGTTATTTGATTCTTCACGTTCTTTCAGCAAATAAGAAACAGTAAATAAGCTCTCGCTGAGATTAACATTTTCTACAATTACATGATCCGGCACCTTTAAATCTACAGGTGCAAAGTTCCAAATACCCTCTACGCCACCCTTAATCAAAAGATCGGCTGCTTCTTGACTATAGGCCTTTGGTGTACATATGATACCTATTGTAATACTATTATCCTTCACAAAGTCTTCTAGCTTATCCATATGCATTATTTCAATATCTTTTAACTTACCACCAATTACCTTTTCATTTACATCAAATATTCCCATGGTTTTGAAGCCGCTCTTGTCAAAATTTGAATAATTTGCAATGGCATGACCCAAGTTACCAGCTCCAATAATTACTGTTTTATATAATCTATCCAGTCCAAGAATTTTGCCTATTTCCTTATGCAGCTCCTCTGCATTGTATCCATAACCCTGTTGACCAAAGCCACCGAAGCAATTTAGGTCCTGTCTGATTTGTGATGCTGTAAAACCAGTAATCTTGCTGAGCTCTTGAGAAGAAACTCTCTTGATATCGTTGTTCAGAAGTTCCTCCAAATATCTATAATATTTAGGAAGTCTTCTTACAACCGCCATCGAGATATTGCTAAATCTTTCCATACATCCACCCCGCCCTTTACATAATTGATTATGCAAAAACTAATCTTATCATTTTTATTATTTGTACCCATAATATAACGAATAATACATCTGTACCATTTACACATTGTCATGTACAATAATTTTATAATATACTTTATGACATGTCAATATTTTATCAATCTCCCCTTGAAAACACTGGCTTTTTGGGTATTTTTTTGTTGTCGAAAAATATGCATACGCTATACAATATTGAGCATTTTGTGTACAATAAATTATAGTACCGACAGTCATAGGAGGAACAAATGATTTTACTAGCAGGAAAAGATATAAAAAAAAGCTATGGTATAGAAACAATCATTGAAAACATCAGCTTTACGGTTCAAGATAACGACAAAATCGGTATCGTTGGCGTAAATGGCGCGGGTAAATCTACCCTGTTTAAAATTATTACAGGGGTATTGGAGAAAGATGAAGGCGATATTTTCCTAGGTAAGAATATACGTCTTGGCTATATGTCACAAGATCTAGAATTTCAATCTGACAATACAATATTGGAAGAGATGCTTACTGTATTTCATCATTTAATAAACATGGAAAAAGAAATGCGTGAGTTAGAATTAAAAATCAGCAGTCAAAGCGACGGGGATTCAACCCCAGTTCTAGAGCAATTGCTTAAAAACTATGCCAATCTTCAGGAACAATATAAGCTGCAGCGTGGTTTTGAATATCAAAGCCTTGCCCGCGGTGTTTTAAAAGGACTTAGCTTCGGCCCTGAGGATTATGATAAAAAGGTCAGTATCCTAAGCGGAGGTCAAAAGACTAGAATCGCTCTGGGAAAAATACTGCTTCAAGACTTCGATGTGCTTTTGCTAGATGAGCCTACCAACTATCTCGATATTCAATCTGTTGAGTGGTTAGAAGGCTTCTTGAAGGGACTAAGAGGCGCCGTAATGATTATTTCCCACGATAGATATTTCTTAGATATGGTTACCACTAAAACCTTTGAAGTGGAAAATAAAACACTGTCAGAATACAATGGGAATTATAGCAAATATGTGGAGCTGAAAAAATTTCGTCAAGAAGAGTTAATGAAGGATTATGAGCAGCAGCAAAAAGAAATCGAACGTCAAAAGGCAATTATAGACCGCTTTAGACAATACAATAGAGAAAAAAGCATTAAGCAGGCCGAAAGCAGAGAAAAGGCTCTAGACCGCCTAGAGCTTATAGATAAACCCTTATCCACTCCCAAGGGTGTTCGATTTACCTTCGAACCGCGGGTGAAAAGCGGCAATGATGTGCTATTTGTAAATGACGCAGCTAAGGCCTATGATAGACAGTTGTTTGAAAATGTCAGCTTTGAGATCAAAAGGGGAGAAAAGGTTGCTCTGCTTGGACCTAACGGCATCGGAAAGACCACCTTGCTTAAAATACTAATGGGCATGATTCAAGCTGATGAAGGCAGTATCCGTTTTGGTACAAATGTAAATGTAGGCTATTATGATCAAGAGCAGGAAAGCTTAAACCAGGATAAGCTTGTAATAGACGAAATATGGGATGAGTATCCTCAACTAAACCAAACGGATCTTAGAACAAGGCTTGCAGCCTTTTTGTTTCAGGGAGAAGATGTTTTTAAGGAAATCTATAAGCTGAGCGGGGGCGAAAGAAGTAGGATTTCCCTCTTAAAGCTAATGCTTTCTAAATCTAACTTTTTGCTGATGGACGAACCTACCAATCATCTGGACATCGTATCCAAGCAAGTGTTAGAAGAGGCCTTAGAGGGCTATAGCGGTACAGTCTTGTTTATATCTCACGATAGATATTTTATCAACAAGGTTGCTGGCAAGATAATAGAATTGGACACCAAAGGCTGTACCACCTACAAGGGGGATTACAGCTATTATCTATCCAAGAAACCTTCCTATCTGCAGGATGGTGATCAAAGCAAGCTAGGCAGCCAAGAGATCGTTACAGAACTGAAAAATGATTGGATGAAGCAAAAAGAAGATAAATCCAATCAGCGAAAGCAGCAAAAAAGACTTGAAACTGTTGAAAAAGAAATTGAGCGCATAGAAGCAAGAATTGCTGAAATAGCAGAGCTGCAGCTGCAGCCCGAAGTCTTTGCCGACCATGTGAAATGTCAGGAGCTCCATGATGAGGATGCAAGACTAAAGCAGGAGCTGGAAGATTTATATACAGAATGGGGCGAATTGTCTTAGGGCTTGTGGTTTTATATAAGTTACGCGAAAAAGAATGTTGTATCTGGCACAAAAGTGCCCTATACAACATTCTTTTTCTGTATATCTTTATACTATCTTATACTCTTGTAGGAGCTGGTCTCTGTGCAAAGTCATCAACTTAATATTCAAAGCCTGTATAGACTGTCATCCTGAAGGAGGAACGACTGAAGGATCTTATAGCATTGATTAGATCCTTCACTACGTTCAGGATGACAGATTTATGAAGTATATAGTTTGTAGGGGCACACCCATGTGTGTGCCCGCATCTCTATAGGACTACAACTTCAATCCCATATGCCTGCTCTATTTCCACATAATGTCTGCCAATCAAATCTCGTCCCTTTTCATCAAACATAATCTGAGGTAAAAACACCACCTGTGGAAGCTTGTGTTGTTTTTTAAGCGCATCTTCTATGTCTTGCAATACCAATAAGCCTGCGCACATGATGTTGCCTCCAAAGTAGTTGTTGGATGCAGGTTCAATTTTTAGTTTTTCATGTTCTTCCAATACCTTGCATATTATTTTATAGCCTAGCTTTGAGGTCAATATTAAACAGTCTTTATGATAGAACTTCTCAATCCTTCTTTTTATTGTTTCTGCAGCCTTGGGATCAATATCATAATGAAATATGATGCCTGCGCTCGTATTCTTTTCTTTATCAACAACAAGCTCCATAGACTTTCCGTCTCTTTTAAGGTGCACTTCAGGCTTAGCTGCAGAATACAGTTTATGATAAGCATCCACTCTTGAGTGCACTGCCTTGCTGTTTATTTTTATAATCTGATCACCACATTTCAAACCAGCCTGAAATCCAGGAGTATCTGTGATTACCCCTGCTATGTAAGCATCTAAGTTCTCTAGTAAAGTCGGCTCAATGATGACAGGTGTTTCAACTTTATTTTGCAGCGAAATCGTCATAGCATTCAACTGCTGAAGGATATTTTCATCTGGCAAAGCTATTCTTGTATGCTTCGTAAAGCCAGGTACAAACACTCTTATTGAAGCTGCATTTTGAGATGCCATATATATAATTGTTTGCTCAAGATCGCTCCACCCCAATATATGAGGCATGGCCACAATACTGCCGTTGAATCTAATATTATATTTTGAAAGCATTTCTACTGCTGCAATTGCCTGCATATGTGCCTTGCCGCCATAAAGCTTCCTCCTGCCTTCTTCGCTGCTGCTATTAAGAGATATATTTAACTCTATGTTCCCAATGTCTTGTAAATCTTTTAAAATCACTTCATCTAAATTTATGCCGCTGGTTGTTATTTGGATATTTGTATTTGGATATTTGCTTCTGATCAGTCTTAAAATGTCCATCAGATAATCAAAAGCGAAGGGTTCCCCTTCGCATATTCTTGTAGCTGATTCCCCTATTGTGATCTTTGAATCCCCGTCCAAAAACTCAACTAGGTTTTCTGCTTCTTCTTTTGTTAGCTTATTAATATAGTAGGCTTCCACTTGCTCTGGATTCTGATGATGACTGCAAAACACGCAGGCAGCAGCGCAAGAGGTTGTCAGAGTTAATATATTATGTCTGCTAGCTGCTTCCAACAGCATATTATAAGGTGCTGCTTTCATTTATACATTCTCTCCTATGCGTAAATTTGGTCTGGCATTTAAATCCAAATCAGACGACGCTCCCTTTATAAATCTATAATATGCTGCACTTCCTATCATAGCTGCATTGTCCGTACAAAGTATTGGTGATGGAAAAAGCACCTCAATGCCTCTCTGTGCTCCCAAGCTCTGCAGCTCCTGTCTAAGCTTACTGTTGGCAGCAACGCCCCCTGCCAATACAGCATATTTTGAATGATGCTCTACAGCAGCTCGAATAAGCTTCTCTGCCAGCACCTCTACAACCGCTGCTTGGAAGCTTGCCGCTACATCTGCTATATTTATTTCTTCCTCTTTCATTTTCATGGAATTGAGATAGTTCAAAGCAGCGGATTTTAAACCACTAAAGCTGAAATCATAACTGCCCTCCTCTAAGAACGCCCTTGGAAAACTGATTGCCTTGGCATTTCCTTCTGAGGATATTTTATCGATCAAGGGGCCACCTGGATATCCCAAGCCCAAAGCTCGAGCAATTTTGTCAAAGGCTTCCCCAGCCGCATCATCCCGTGTTTGTCCTAATATTTCAAAGCTGTCATAGTCCACCACCTTCACGATGTGACTATGCCCCCCTGATGCAACCAAACAAATAAAAGGCGGCTGCAGCTCTTTGTGTGCGATATAGTTCGCTGCAATATGCCCTTCAATATGATTTACTCCAATGAAAGGCTTGTTAATACTATATGCCAAAGCCTTTGCCGTTGTAAGGCCAATTAACAGAGCCCCTACTAGACCTGGGCCGCTGGTTACCGCTACTGCATCAATTTCCTTCAGTGTAACATTTGCCTGCAGCAAAGCCTCCTGTACAATCATATTTACGTTCTCAAGATGTTTTCTGGAAGCCACCTCCGGAACAACACCTCCGAATTTCTTATGAATATCTATTTGGGTAGATATTACATTGGACAATACCTGACGGCCATTTACAACTACTGCAACAGAAGTTTCGTCACAGGAGGTCTCAATAGCCAAAATTGTAACATCTTTGCTCATGTTAATCACCTCATTTATACTTTTGTATGTTT
>JAQSYB010000108.1 GCA_029256365.1 Clostridia bacterium | reverse complement strand
AGCACAGTCTGAATCTAATTAGAGACAATACATATATAGACGGAAATACAACGGTAATAGAAGAAGTAGGAAAAAGCCTAGTGGTATCCCCTGTTCAAAGTCGCGTTATAGATGGGGGAATATTTATTATGATTTTAAGTCATAATGAAAGTCAGATACTTGACTCTGAAGCATATATCATACAAAATATAATCGTAGGCATAGATGAACTAATTTTCAATGAAGTTGAACTTTACGACATAAAATACCCCAGTGAACAAGATATATGCGAATAATGAGAGGTTAGGGAGGGTACAGTGTGAAGCAAATGCTGGTAGGAGACAGACCGGGTCTAAGCAAATTAAAGTGCCATGTAGACAAAAATAAAAATATGGTTAGAAAAGCTGCTCCTATAACAGTTGAGAATAAAGGGATGACTGAATTGGAGATTGTTGGAGAAGAGCTCTATCGGAAGGTCCAAATGAAAAAGAAGAGGGTCAGAAGGTCCATATTATCTAGAATTTTTTAGCTGAAGAGTAAAGCTGTACAATAATGTGCAGCTTTTAATACTTTTATGTCCCATAGCATATATATCTAATACAATTGGTTAGAATAATGATTAAGGTGGTATGCTATGAATCTGTTAAAAGTGAACATAAAAAAGAACAAAATGATGATAAGGCAAGGTGCGCCTGTTACCATAGAAAGTACAGGGTTTACCAAGATTAGCAGGGGAATGGAAAAAATTTGCCATATGCTAAAAGAAAAAAATAGATAGAAAAAGAAATAAGCATTCCTGATGCAGCAGGTGATGCTTATTTCTTTTTCTGCTGAAAAATCTATTTCGCTTGAATAACCAGCTGTTTAGTTATAAAATAATATAAAAGCATAAAAGTAAAATGCGGAGGTTACAATGACAGAATTAACATTATCTAAATTAGAAAAATTAAAGACAATTATTAAGGAAACTGGCGGGGCAGTGGTGGCATTTTCAGGAGGTGTAGACAGTACATTTCTACTGAAGGTTGCTTACGATGTATTGGGAAGCAAGGTGTTGGCTGTTACTGCAAATTCAGAGACTTATCCCAAAAGAGAGCTGGAGGCAGCTAAGGCTTACGCTAAATCCTTGGATATCAGACATATTGTTATTGAAACCCTAGAGCTTGAAATAGATGGTTTTGCAGATAACCCACCGGATAGGTGCTTTTACTGCAAGCATGAGCTATTTTCAAAGCTCACCGATATTGCGAAAAGCAATGGAATTGATTATGTTTTTGACGGCTCCAACTACGATGACAGAAATGATCATAGACCTGGAATGCGAGCAGCTAAGCAGCTTGGCGTAATTAGCCCCTTAAAACAAGCAGAGATGACGAAGGATGACATACGCAGTATTTCCAAGGAACTTGGATTAAGTACGTGGAACAAACCTTCCTTTGCCTGCTTATCCTCAAGATTCCCATATGGTACAAAGATTACACCGGAAAAGCTGGTTGTAATTGGGGAAGCGGAAGATTACATAAGAGATTTAGGCTTTTATGAGCTTAGAGTGAGACATCATGACAATATAGCAAGAATTGAAATCGGAAAAGCTGATTTGGTGAAAATCATTCCTTTTGCAGATCAGATTGTTGCAAAGCTAAAGTCCCTGGGCTTTTTATATGTGACCTTGGATTTAGCGGGGTATAAAACAGGCAGTATGAATGATACCTTGTCTGATGCGGAAAAGAGTGTTGAAAGTAAATAGGTAATATAGAGCTGCTTTGAATATTCAAGGCAGTTTTTTTTATGTATCTTTTGCATGTCCTTTATATAAATTCATTATAATGCTAAAATAAGGGTAAAATACTTTACGAAAGAATTGGAACTGGAGAGATGGATATGGCAGATATAAAATTTGAAGTAAAAGAAGCCTTTGGTGTATTATCAGAGTCTGCAAAAGGCTGGACCAAGGAGTTAAGAAGCATTAGCTGGAACGGAAGAGAGGCCAAATATGACCTTAGAGAATGGGCCCCTGGTGATGAAATGATGGGCAAAGGAATAACGCTTTCTAAGGAAGATCTTAAAAAACTAAAACAAATACTAAACGAAATGGATTTATAATATATGAACAGAAAAGTGATGCTTTGCATGGTTTTTATCGGGATATGCTTGTTTGCAAGCTGTACGGCAAGGAACCAAGGCAATGATCCAGACATCAATCCTAGCAATCCGACGCAGGAAGTGCCTCAGCCAGCTCCGGAGCCTAAGCCAATTGAAAAGGATCCTATCGTAGAGAAGATAAAGAGTATGACACTGGAAGAAAAAATAGGACAGATGATCATTGCGGGTATTGATGGCTATCAGCTAAATGAAAACGAGGTAAAGCTAATACAAGAATATCATATAGGCGGGTTTATACTGTTCGGTAGAAATGTGGAAGAAGCAGAACAATTGCTGAAGCTTACCAACTCATTGAAGGTGACCAATGCCGCGAATAAGGTTCCGCTGCTGATATCCGTTGATGAGGAGGGCGGCAGAATAAGCAGAATTCCAAAGGTGATTAAGAACTTTCCGACAAACAAAGCTCTTGGCAAGATAAACAATGAAGAGTTTTCTTATGAAATTGGCAAGCTGCTAGCTGAAAAGGTAAAAGTCTTTGGCTTTAATATGGATTTTGCGCCAGTCTTAGATATAAACAGCAATCCTAAGAATCCTGTTATAGGAGATAGGGCTTTTGGGTCCGAACCTAAGGTGGTCAGTGATTTGGGATACCAAACTATGCGGGGAATCAGCTACGGCGGTGTAATTCCTGTGATTAAGCATTTTCCCGGTCATGGAGATACAGCTACTGATTCACATATTGGTCTGCCTACAGTAAACAATGATTTAGAAAGGTTGAAAAGCTTTGAGCTTATCCCCTTTGACAGAGCGATTAAAAATGGTGCAGATTGTGTCATGGTGGCGCATATATTGCTGCCTAAAATAGATGCTGTAAATCCCGCCACCTTGTCACCTAGTATTATTACGAACATTTTAAGAAAGCAGTTAAATTTCGATGGTGTTGTAATAACTGATGATATGACTATGGGGGCAATATCGGAAAACTATGAGCTTGCAGCTGCTGCTGTTCAAGCAGTAACTGCAGGAAATGATATGATTCTGATAGCACATAAGTACGAAAATGCGCTTTTTACATTTCATGCAATCAATAAAGCGGTATTAGAAGGACTTATAACAGAAGAAAGAATCAATCAAAGTGTATATAGAATACTAGCTCTAAAACAGAAATACAATCTAAAGGACAGTGAAATAGAATCCATAGATATTGATGGTATAAATGAAAAAATAACAGAAACCTTATTAAAATACAAATAGCAGAGCGGATAAGTATTCCGCCTCTGCTATTTGTATTTTATGATATTTATTTAGTTTCTAAATGAAGTATTTCTAAAACCTTTTCCTTAATAAAATCCTTGTTGATCGGTTTTCTAATATAGCCTTCTACACCAAGCTTTTTTGCCGTAAGTACATGCTCTGCATCGGCATGCTCTGTCAATACAAGTATCGGAATGTCCTGATAGCTATCATGCTCCCTAAGCTTTTTAATAAGCTGAAAGCCATCTTCATTTTTTAAGGTTAAATCCATTATAATTACATCTGCTAGCCTTCCATATTCCTCAATAAGATTAAATAATCCAATTTCGCCCCCAGCTTCTCTGAGCTGAATCCCTAGGGGCTTTAAAAGAGTCTTAACTTGGAATCTTATAGTAGCTGAATCTTCAACGATAAGTACAACTTTATCACTATTCATACCAGCCACCTATAGTCCTTTGGAATTGAGATGATATTGTTCTAAGGCCTTTTTTATGTTGTTAATTGTGGTCTCTAACACCTCTAACAGCTGTTGAGCATGGGCTTCGATGCCAATGTAATTTTTACTCTTTAGCATGGAGTCCAGCTCTGCGGAAGCCTCAAAAATACCCTGAAGACTAAGATTTGCAGATACACCTTTTATGTTATGTACCGTTCTCTGCAGGTTAATCCAGTCCTGGTTATGAAGCGTGATTCTCACTTGCTGTATTTCTTCTTTCATCTCACTGCAATAGATGCTTAAAAGCTCTGCAATGGATTCTTTATCAATGCCTATTTCCTCCGTAAGCCTGCTCAGGCTAATCTCATCAATTGTAAACATTTTATACCCCCCCATATTCTAAATATTATTAGGTGGTTGTCATTCTAATGGTTAAAAATACAACCGATCATAATAATTAGATTGTAATATTATAACATTTTTTTTGTGCTTATTAAATAAAAAACCATAATTTATAAAATATTGAGAAAAAAGAAAGAATGTTTAAAAATATTGCAGAATAATGTATAATTATAGAATATTATAGGGCGAGGATGGGGTAGTGTATGCTTGAATTCTATGATCTTTACATATTTTTACTAATGCTTACATCGGCAATAGGGCTTTTCTTAGGCTATACTGCATGGAAACGCAAGGAAACGCAAGGGGCAATACCCCTCGCCATTTTAATGATTTCTATAGCAATATGGTCCTTTTTTCAGATAATGGCCTTGCACTCCCCAGAATTTGAAACCAAAGTATTTTATGCCAATTTGAGATTTTTGGGGATACAGATTGCACCAATTGCTTTTTATGCCTTAGCATGGGAATACAAGCATAGGACAAAAGCCTTGAGCTTGAAAAGGTATATTATAATCATGGTAATCCCCGCCATTATCTTCTGCACAATATGGAGCAACTCAATACATCATCGTTTTTATACCGATGTATTTATGCAGGACGGTATTTTGATGATGAAAAATGGTCTCCTGTTATGGGCTAATATGGCGTATCTATATTTCTTTATTGGAGCAGGGATATACCTATTCATAAGGTCTTATCTAAGCTCCAAATCCAAGCATCGTCAGCAGGCACTACTGATTGTATTTGCTGCATTTGTGCCGCTCATCTCAAATTTAATTTTTAATTTTATTCCTAGTATGAAATTTGATTTAACTCCATTGTCCTTCTTAATAACGGGTTTGCTTTTCTTCTATGCACTGTTTTACTTCGGGCTCCTTGATTTGGTGCCTGTAGCACGGGACATGCTGGTGGAAGAGATGGAGGATATTTTAATATTATTGGACAACAATCACAGAGTAGTGGACATGAATAAAAAAGCAAGGCAGTTTGTTTTAAAGGATAAAAGTGACAAAGCGGATTATGTTGGTATCAGTATTTACTCCCTTACCGAGCATTGGCAGGAACTTGCAGAGACAATAGGAAACAAAGAAGTTACTCATGCTCAGGTGAATTACATTTATTCAGGTCAGAAAATTTATTACAATTTAAATAAGTCTGAGCTTTTTGACAAGAAGGGTATCAAATTAGGGGAGATAATCGCATTAAGAGATATTACAGACTTGGAAGAAGCGCTGTTAGAGGCAAAGCATGCTAGGGAAGAGGCTGAAAGTGCCAATATGGCGAAGGGATATTTTTTGGCAAATATGAGTCATGAGATAAGAACTCCTATGAATGCCATCATTGGGATTGCAGAAATGATAGATTCTCAAGAGCTTTCAAAAGCTGAAAAAAGCCGATACAATCAAATAATAATTAAATCTGCAGAGTCGCTCTTGACAATAATAAATGACATATTGGATTTGTCGAAGGTAGAATCCGGCAAAGCTGAATTGGAAAAAACCAATATACATATAGAACAAATAGTGATAGACATCATGGAGGTTTTTAGTATATCGACAGCCAACAGATCCATTATGCTTAGCTGTAATATTGACCCTGAAGTTCCAGCTAATTTAATTGGTGATGCTGTAAAAATCAGGCAAGTACTGATGAATTTAGTTGGGAATTCCATAAAGTTTACTAAGAATGGCAGTGTTGATATATCTGTACGAAATCTTGGTTATGAATCAGGTGTAAACAATATCGAATTTGCAGTTGCAGATACTGGAGTAGGTATCCCAGAAGAAAAATTGAATACAGTATTTGAAAGCTTTAAGCAGGCAGATAGCTCAACCACTAGAAAGTATGGGGGCACAGGCTTGGGACTTTCAATTGTAAAGAGTTTGGTAGGGCTAATGGGTGGTACCATTCGTCTAGAGAGTAAGGTGGGTGAAGGCAGCAAATTTATTGTAGTATTACCCTTAGAAGCAGCGGAAAGCAGAATTGTTTTTCAGGCTCAACCAGAGCCTATAGAATACAGAAATATATCGGGGTTGAAGCTTTTGGTGGCTGAGGATAATAAAATCAATAGAGAAATAATAGGCCTTCATTTAAAAAAGCTTGGCTGCGAATATATGATAGTAGAAAATGGCAGGCTTGCAGTTGAGAGCTTCAAGGATTACCAGTTTGATGCAATATTGATGGATATTCAAATGCCAGAAATGGACGGATTGGAAGCGACGAAAGCCATTAGAAGGCTTGAGCAAACATCGGGAAGCAAAATCCCTATTGTTGCACTAACGGCCAGTGCAATGCAGGCGGATGTAGAAAAATGCATGGCAGCTGGGATGGATGCACATATATCAAAACCAGTCAGGGCAGATAGTCTCAGAGCTGTTATAGAGAAATTTGCAAAGGGATAAACGATGCTTGCCTACTTGACATATAATATTGTATACAATATAATGAGTTTTAATAAAATAATAACTATCAAGAGTGATGGAGGGACTGGCCCTATGAAATCCGGCAACCTGCGTAAGCGAGGTGCCAAATCCAGCGGTGGGTTGAATTTTCAACAACTGAAAGATAGATGAGTAAGTATTTAAACTCTTCTGTTTTTCGGAAGAGTTTTTTATTTTACAATGAGGTGATAAAAATGAGTGTGGAAAGCGTAAGAAAACAATTT
>JAQSYB010000107.1 GCA_029256365.1 Clostridia bacterium | reverse complement strand
ATGTTTTTCTTAAAGATATCTGAGCTTTTTGATGAACATTTTGTTTGCATTACGCAGAACAATAGGGATTTGACGATTAAGCTGTTTTGTACAGATGCCTCTCTGCTATTGAAGCAAAAGATTGAGAAAGCCAAGTCAGCGGTCTATTTCTCTGCCACCCTTTTGCCAATGAAATACTATGTACATTTACTAGGAGGCAGTGAAAGCTCCTACACCATGAGAATGGCATCCTCTTTTCCAAGGAAAAACTTAGGACTATGTGTAGTGAAAGGTATTTCAACAAGATACAAGGATCGGGAACGCAGTATCAATCAAGTAGCTGATTGCATTCGATCTGCTGTACAGCACAAAAAGGGAAATTATCTTGTATACTGCTCCTCATACATATACATGCAGGATATACTAAGGGCTTTCGAAGAATACAGCAGTGATTATGACATACTCATACAAAGCCAGGACATGAGTGAAGAGCACAAGGAAGAGTTTCTCCAAAGCTTTCATGGGGACAGAGACAAGACCTTGATTGGTTTTGCTGTTATGGGAGGCGTATTCTCAGAAGGCATAGATCTTACCGGCGACAAGCTCTCTGGAGCAATCATCGTAGGAGTAGGGCTGCCGCAGCTTTGTTTGGAGAGAGACATCATCAAGGAGTATTTTGACAAGCAAAAAGGCACGGGATTTGATTATGCTTACAAATTTCCCGGTATCAATAAAGTGCAGCAAGCGGCAGGAAGGGTAATCCGAACAGAGCAGGATAAGGGAATCGTAGTACTTATAGATGATAGATTTAATCAAATTGGATATAAAAAGCTGTTTCCTGATGAATGGGAGAATTATGAAGTAGCAGGCAGCATGAAGGAACTGGATAAATTTATCGCTTCCTTTTGGAAGTCTTGATATAAGGGGGTAAGCAGTTGTGTTATCAGAAGTAAGAATCAAATCCTTTGAGAGTGAGGATCGTGGAAACATAAAGTTTTTTGCTGAAGAAATCAATCGGCTGGACAAACTGGAATTAAGTATACCAGAGCGCATGTTTGAGTATATTCTTTTGCATCCGCACCTTAGAGATAACACCATCTTAGCTTATCACGAAGAACAATTGGTGGCTTTTGCGGCCTGCATCAAGAATTCAAAAGAGGGAAAAGAAGCGAACTTTGAAATTATCGTGCATCCAAGCTTTAGAAATAAAGGCCTAGGAAAGACATTGTTCAACATCATTGACCATAGATCAAAGGAGTATCATGTAAGCAAAGTAACTGCCTTTGCTAAGGAGCACATGAAGCATTCGGTCAAGTTTCTGGAGAATAGAGGCTTCCAGGTTCATAAATATATGTGGAAAATGGATTACTGCTTGCAGGATAACCAGTATAAAACCTTGCCTGTGGGAGAGTACTCTATACGACAGCTTACACTTAATGATATAAAAAACTATGTCGATATTATGAATGCAGGCTTCAAAAAAGAAGGCGATGTATTGTATAATGAAAATAGCTTTCAAATGCTTATTTCAAATCCAGAGGAATATGTTTTCTTTATTGAACAGCAAGGGGTAATTGTGGCTACTGCTGCAATTGGCCTTCAAAAGGATATCAACCGTGGGTATATACATAATGTCACGGTTTATCATCAATATAGAGGTCAAGGCTTTGGGGAGATTACATTAATCCATTGCCTGGATAAGATAAAAGAGATTGGCTTATATAAGGCTGCCTTAAATGTTGATGGAGAAAACAAAAATGCCATGAGCTTATATAAGAAAATTGGATTTGTAGAAGTTGATACAGATATCATGTTCAAGCTAGAACGATCAATCACGATTTAACAAAAATGATGCAATATGTGGAATGATAATAATATATAGGAGAAGACATATGCAGGAATTTGCCATACAAGACATCAAAGCTTTTGCAGATGCAGTAAAAGACCTTTATAAAGTATTTTTCAAAAGATATCCAATGTTAAAGCCTTTCATAATAAAAGCACTATTATATGATAATGGCAATTATGGATTGCTGATAAAAGAAAAAAATCTAGTAAAAGCCAAATATACAATTTATAACAGCAGCCAAGGTTTTATTATAGAGCGAAATATAAAAAGCTCAATAAACATGCGGTTTGAGGTAGAATCTTCTGTTGTTGCGGATGTACTAAACAAGAAGCAGGAGTATATTAATAAGCCATATAAGCTTATCAAGTATTTGCCTGGAATTGTGAGAGGAATGACAC
Organism: Clostridia bacterium; assembly: GCA_029256365.1. Taxonomy (GTDB): domain Bacteria; phylum Bacillota; class Clostridia; order Lutisporales; family Lutisporaceae; genus GWB2-37-7. The sequence continues at coordinate 4,713 of JAQSYB010000107.1, read as the reverse complement.
TAGTCAGCCAAAGACTTTATATTGATATGCTGGAGGGCTCCAAAGTATTTCTGCGTCCCTATGAAGAAAACGATATGCCATATTTATTGAAGTGGTACAATGACAATGAGCTCAATAAATTGGCTGGATGGAGCAAGGGCAAGACCAGTGCTTCAAAACTGAAGTACAATATGTCTAGAAGCTTTGGCTCTGATCCAATGAATCTGATGATTGATGATTTGAATGGAAAGCCCATTGGTACCATACAGCTGTATGATCTCAATGAACAGGATAAAAGCTGTAAGCTTGGAATTAGAATAGGTGATAAGGATTATTGGAGCAAGGGCTATGGGGGAGATGCTGTCAATACAATCGTTGAATATGCTTTTACAAGTATGGACAAATACAGGGTTGATTTGAGGGTATATGAATTCAATGGAAGAGCGGCACACTGCTATGAGAAATGTGGCTTTAAGGTTGAAGGCAGAAGCCGAAAATCTGCTTATATAGATGGCGAGTATTATGATGAGATATTAATGGGACTATTAAAAAGCGAATTTTTTGATCATGCAAATAAAGCCGATTAAGGCAAAAGGACTTGGGGATACCAAGCCCTTTTGTTTTATCTTGTTGTCATTTCCTTGATGTCATGAACAAAATCGGTCACTCTAAAGTATGCATTTCTACCTGTTCTAGATATTCTTCTTCTTGTTTTGGAGCTCATTACAGGGACTAAAACTAAGCCAGCCAAAGCTCCTATAGCACCAAGTTTCATCATTCCCATTGAGTTTTTGCGCATAATCACATAACTCCCTTCGTAAATGAATTTTGTCATAATATAGGTTTTGATTTTTGACATTAAATAAACATGCAAATAGTAGCAGAGTTTTTAATTATATCAAGGAATCACATGAATATTTTTTTACAACTTAAATAATATTAACATCGGAACCTCTGTAAGGAGTTTTAGGAATACAATAACCTTGATACTATATTTTTTCTTTTCATATAAATAAGAATGATGTCATATTGCATGTCATAAATTGAAAAAATAAAGGGATTATTGGATTGTTATAGAATAATAAATTATTGTTTGCAAAAAAAATATGAGTAATAGGGTGATTGTCCAATGAATGAACAGGAATTGATATTTTCAATGGATATTGGTACCAGATCCATAGTAGGGATTGTTGGGTGCCATGATGGTGAAAAATTTAATATAATGGCTTGCGAGATTGAAGAACATAAGGAAAGAGCAATGTATGACGGTCAAGTTCATGATATTGAGCTTGTAGCTTTGGCTGCTGGTAGAGTAAAGCAGCGCCTGGAGGAGAAGCTTGGCATCAAGCTTACAAATGTTGCAATTGCAGCTGCAGGTCGTTCTTTAAAAACCCATAAGGTATTTATTGAGAGAAACGTTGATAATGCCTCAGAAGTTGAAAGAGATACAATTAGCAGTTTAGAGATAGAGGCAATCCAAAAATCTCAAATGGAAATTGAAGAAATGCAGCATGAGGATGGACAGCAATATTATTGTGTTGGATATGCTGTAGTCAATTATTACCTAAATGGAAGTGTAATAGGAAATCTTGAAGGACATAAAGCAAATAACATTGGAATTGAAGTGCTGGCTACCTTTTTGCCTAAAATTGTAGTAGACAGCTTATATTCTGTTGTATCCAGAGTAAATCTTGAAGTATCCAGCTTAACCTTAGAGCCTATTGCAGCTATGAACGTTTGTATACAAAGCAACTTACGGCTGTTGAATATAGCACTGGTGGACATTGGTGCAGGAACCTCGGATATCGCACTAACCAAAAATGGTTCGGTATATGCGTTTGCCATGGTGCCTGTAGCAGGAGATGAAATAACGGAAAGACTTTCAGAAACATATCTATTGGATTTTGATACTGCAGAAAAGGTCAAAATAGAATTGTGTGCAAAAGACAAATTAGAATTTAAGGATATTATGGAAAATCAGCTGCAGCTATCAGCTGAGGAAATCATCACAGCCATAGAACCTTCTATAGAACAGCTTGCGCAAAGCATCAGTGAGAAAATACTAGAGTATAATGGCAAAGCACCAAGTGCAGTGTTTCTAGTCGGAGGGGGCAGTCAGATACCTAGATTGAATGGATATCTTGCTGAAAAGCTGCAAATACCACTAGAAAGAGTGGGATTAAGAAAAACCTCACTGATAAAAGAGATAAATTTAAAAGACCATGGAATATCAGGTCCAGAGTTTATCACACCAATCGGAATAGCAGTTACAGCACATCTTAATAGACAAAAGGACTTTCTGAATGTATATGTAAATGATAAAAGCATCAAATTGTTTAATTCAAAGGCCTTAAATGTGGCAGATGCACTGATATTAGTAGGTTTTAATCCTAGAAATCTAATTGGTAGAAGAGGACTGCCAGTGACCTTTACATTGAATCATAAAGTGGAAATGATAAAGGGTGAACCGGGAGAACCAGCAAGGATTTTTCTAAATGGTGCCCAAAGCGCCTTAGACAAGGTACTGAGCAATGGGGATAGAATAGTGATTGATCCAGCAGTTGATGGTAAAAGCGCTGAGGTGTATATAAGAAATTATTCTAGCCTGTTGAAAGGCAAAATCATCTATGCAAATAACCTTGAAAAATCACTCCCTCCAACAATTATGGTGAATGGAAAGCTACAAGGTGCAGATTATAAAATTCAAGACAATGATGTGATAGAAATAAAAACAATCAATACTGTTGAAGAGCTCCTAAGTGAAATGAATGTAGATACGGAGGGCATATCAATAGAAATCAACAATAAAAAAGCTGAAAAAAGCAGCAGTATTTATAATGGAGATCATATCAACTGGAGCTTCATTCACACTCATACTGCTAAGAACCTTGATGCAGCACCATCAAAAACGATTGTTATTACCCTAAATGGGAAACAACTGTTGATTGAACAAAACAAAGATAGTATGATGTTTTTGGATATCTTCAATCATATGGAAATCGATGTTACAAAGATTAAGGGTATCAATACCTTAAAGCTAAATGGGAACAATGCGAATTATACCGATATCATCAAGAGTGGAGATATGATTGAAGTACAATGGGAAAATTAGAAAAGAACTGCAATTTCATGTCAAATGGAATAGTTTTTTTAAATACATGGACAAATAGTTTCATTGGAATGGGAAAATTGGAATATACTTAATAACGCAAACATTTTTATTTGGAAACAAATTTAAGGTTGGTGCGTCTATATAATGTAGAAATGATGGAATACTTTTATAGAGAATGTAGTAAAAATTGATTTTATTTTGCTAAAGGAGGTTGTCGGGTGAAGGGCTATAAACTGAGCATAAGCGGAGTAGTAATTGTAATTATATTTTTAATAGCAGCAATAATTGTCGCCTCTGGTGTCGCAGTATTAAGCGGCGAAGTAATCAGATCGAATATATCAATCAACGGAATTGATGTATCAGGCCTTTCAAAAGATGCTGCAGAGAACAGACTGAAGGGGATATTAGAAGATAAAATTAAAGATTCATTTATATCCTTAAAGTTTGAAAATAAAGAATGGAAAATCAACTACAATAACTTAGGCTATGCATATAATATAGAAGAAACTGTGGATAAAGCATATAGCGTCGGCCATACTGGCGACATATTGAGACAAATGATAGAAACAATTCGAGCAAAATTAACACCTCAGAATTTTGAATTGGAAGCGAACTATAACAAAGAGCCGATCAATAAGCTTCTTGCAGATATTGCCAAAGAAATAGATCAAGAGGTTGTAGATGCTACAATAAAGTATAATGGTACTAGCTTTTCAGTAACGGATGAAAGGATAGGCAGAAAGCTAGCGGCTGAGAATGCTGCTTCTCTCATAACAGAACAATTGCATAAGGTTGAGGTTGCAGTATTGGAATTGCCTGTAGATATCACACAGCCTATCGTTAAGAAATCTGATTTGGCTGTTATAAAAGATACTTTGGGAGAATTCTCCACAAAGTTTAATGCTGGTGATGTGGATCGATCAACAAATATAAAAGTTGCAACAAATAGCGCAAACAATGTATTGGTAAGACCCGGAGAGGTTTATTCTGTTAATGAGACCTTAGGACCGCGATTGGCTAAGTTTGGCTATAAGGATGCAAAGGTTATCATAAACAATGAGCTTGTGCCAGGAATTGGCGGTGGTGTTTGTCAGGTATCCAGTACTTTGTACAATGCAGTGTTGATGTCCAATCTAAAAATAATAGAAAGGAAGAATCACTCCCTAACCCTTTCTTATGTAGGTCTGGGCAGAGATGCAACAATATCTGGCGATTATATTGACTTTAAATTTATGAACAATACAAATTATCCAATATATATCTATGGAGAGGTAAAGGGCAGTTATGTAAAGTTCACAGTATTCGGTAAAAATGAACATCCAGGTAGAACAGTAAAGATAACCAGTGAAACATTAAAAACGATTCCACCTGCTATTAGCATAATTGAAGACCCAACCCTGCCCGTAGGAACTACAATTGAAGAAAAGAAGGCACATACAGGGTATATAGTCAAAACGCAAAGAATTGTGTTTGAAAACGGCAAGGAAATTCTGAGAGATGACTTAGGAACTTCAAATTATAGAGTTGTAAATGGCGTAAAAAGAGTTGGAACCAAGGTTATAGCACCAGTAGTTGTACCACCTGAAGAGGTGCTAGATCCGCAGCTATAGCCAATTCAAATA
>JAQSYB010000106.1 GCA_029256365.1 Clostridia bacterium | reverse complement strand
AATATGCGATATACCACTCCAACAAACGGCATAACATGCTATTGATTATAGCACCAGCAAATGAGAACAAACAGGCTACATTTACAATTTTTTATATGATATAATTAAGAGGGGAGAAGGAAATGCCCAAACATAAAAAGGAAAGGTAGAAAACCTTTCCTTTTGTTATATATCTGTTATTTATATCCAATTGTCTCAAGCCAATTTGTGACCTCTTCTGGCTCAACAGAAGGATTTGCTTCAATACCTGGTAGAAATACTGCCTTTGGGCATTCTTTGGCCATGTCATTTTCAATCTGCCCAAATCCACCGCCCCCATGGGTGCAAAAGGGAATAATTGTTTTACCTGCAAAGTCATGTTGTCTAAGAAAACTCATAACAGGCGGAGCGAATGTTTTAAACCAGTTAGGGCTACCTATAAATATTGTCTGATAATCTTCTATTGACTCATTTCCTGATATGAGCTTAGGGCAAAATCCCCGAGATATTTCACTTCTTGCCTCTTTGGCAGCAGTATTATAGTCAAAGGAATAATTCTTATCAGGAATTAATTCTCTTAAAGTACCACCAGTCTGGATTGCTATTTCTAAAGCTAAATTTGCTGTGTTTTGGAAAAGCGAAAAATAAACAATTAGTGTGTTGTTCATATATATTACTTCCTTTCGTAAAATTCAGATGCATTCTACATTTCAGTCTAAATAATCCAACAGTCTACCGCCATCATTTCAATGTGCTCACTCAACCTGTGTGGTGTTTTCGGTTAGTTTTCATAAAGCACCTTCGGTATTTGCTTCTTAAATTGCATCAAATTAGAATCTAGAAAAATGAATTATCTCTTTGATAATCTATATTGAGCCAATGTCTTTGAACCCCATAGAAATGTTACGATTGTAGTAACAATACCCAATATGATACTTGTTATTACAGGGTTGTAATGTGATCCATAATTCGGGAATAAAAAGACACTTACATTGATCATCATATGATATATTACACCTAAAAAAATATTTTTACTGCTGTTATTATAAATCCAAATCATAAGTATTCGGTTGAATATTGAAGTGATCACCTGCCAGATTATCCATATGGGATTGTTGTCAGCCTGAATCAGAGGTATGACATGCCATATCCCCCAAATTGCACCGATAAGTATCCCTGTTTTTAATGCACTCCACCTTTTCAGCATTGGTTCATATATATATCCCGTCCAACCTACCTCTTCAGCAATCGCTGCTATAAAAAACACTAGAAGAAATATCGGTATAGCAGCAATCTGGATATGAGGTGCTGGCAAAGGCTGATTCAATAATCTCATTATTATGTAGGATAAAAGTAGTACAAAGGGCATCATTAGGATACATATCAAATACCAAATCTTGCTTGATACTCCTTTGTAGTCGAAGGTTCTTCTCATTAACTCCCTAATGCCGCTAGCTCCATTTTCTTTATAAACAAGTATTATAGCTGCTATAATAGGACAAATAGCCATAAGCGCGCTGATAGGAAGATTTATCGGAAGCCAATCAGCCAAATGTTTTGCTACAACACCTAATAACCAAAAGGGCAATGAAAGTACTATTAATAATAAAAGAAACTTTAAAGTTGACTTTTTCTGAATTGCTTCAATCTTCATTTTGAAAACTCCTATCTACTCACTGCTTTCATAGCTGTGTTTTTTCTGCCATTTCACACTAAACTCCGAATAAAAAGCTAATCCAGCGATAAATTTAGACCCTTAGTGACCCACGGAAACCCCTGGCTCCATAGTAGGAATCTGCTCCATTGTGGTACACAAAGACAGTGTCATAGCGACGATCACAAAAGATTGCACCACCGAGTTTTCTGATATTAGCAGGTGTTTTCACCCAGTTCGATGTTTTTGTATCGAAACTTCCAAGCTTCTGAAGCTGGCGATATTGTTCTTCTGTTAAAATCTCAATACCCATGCTAGCAGCCATATCCATGGCATTATTCTGTGGTTTGTGTTCTTTCCTTGACTCCAACGCTTCATAGTCATAACATACACTTCTTCGGCCCTTAGGACTTTCCTCAGAACAATCATAAAAAATATAGACGCCTTCCTTTTCATCATAGGAAATAACATCTGGCTCACCGCCGGTTCTTTCCATTTCGTTTAGCGACCACAGTTTTTCGACATTGGTTTCTAGCTTTGCTTGTACTTTAGTCCATTCAAGTCCTTCATGGCGATTCATGTTATTCTCAAAACGATCTTTCAATACTCTGAGTATTTCCTCACGTTGTTCTGGTGACAACTTCATTTTTTCATTTTTCATACGAATCCTCCTCCTATTGACTAAGGATGCTAGGCACTATGGTTACTATTACCTGAAGTTTCTTATCCCATTTCTCTCCATAAGAAAGCACACCCTTTATAGTACAAATATGATACATACTTTACCATAACATGTGTGCTTCATCAATAACCTATTCCCCTCCGGGTCTGTCACGATATTTTCTATATAATCTATTTCTTGGTTTTATGAATCATTGAATATCTTTAATAACCTGAAACCTTTCATCACGAAGCTTTACTTTAACAGGCTGATTATTCAACACTTCTTGTGACATTTCGTTGCCTAAATATTTCATATATTCAGCTAGCTCTAAATCATTAACCGCTTCATCTATTACTACCAGCGAAAATATATAGCTCTCTTTGTCCTTATCAATTCCAACACTAATTGCAAGATTATCATTGCCAAACAACTCTGCACGCTTCAAAAATCTACCGATTTCCTTAACCTCTGCATCAGTTATTCTCTCAGTATAAAATATTTCATCATCATCGATTTTAAGGGATTTATCCGGGATATGAATGGAATAAATGATAGCCCAAATTAAAAGTCCAGTAATAATCAAACATATCACCACAGGTATAACGTAGGAAGACTTTTTGCCTCCCCTTTCTATATGCTTTTTAAACAGCTCCAATTGCTTATTTGACATATATGATGAAAGTGCTATATTAAACCCATAAAAAACAGCCTTAGCAATGTTGCTTTGAATAAACGATGACATCGCGATCAGTAAAACAAACAAAGCACCAAATACGAATAGATTGTAATTTCTCTCTTTTTTTAGTCCAAGTTTTCCATAGTTAAGGGAAGATAATACCGCTACCGGCAAAAATGAAAAAATTACTCCAATAAAGATAAATCCTTTTGGATTCCATAGCTTTACATTTGAATGTGTGTATTCTGCTTCATCTGTATGATTAAAAGTATGATCCATAACATTCTCCCACCTTCTGCTAAAAATGTGTCTGCAGCTGTTTATAAGGCTTTAGAATAAGCAGGTGCAGATACCAATCTGCTATTCATCTATTTTTCTCATTAATCCTGATTTATATGATGATATTATGAAATGATTGAAATTAGTTGTAAAAAGTGTTATGCTACCAACGGTAAACCAAAAGGTTTATCTTAACTACATAATAAACAATTGCAAGGGAATATTGTATATTAAGGAGCGTATATGAAAGGCTCTTTTTTAGTAATATTGAGAGGTAATCATATGATAAAAGTTGATAATTTGTCCTTCTCATTTCCGCAGAAGGATCTGTATAATAAGATTTCATTTACATTAGAAGAAGGACAGCATTGTGCTTTTATAGGATCAAGTGGCAGTGGAAAAAGCACATTGGTAGATATCATTATGGATCCAGAAAGATATCTATTCGATGGAAAATTAGTGATTGATCCAAATTGTAGAATAGGATATGTAAGTCAGTTCTATAAGCTAGACAATACAAAAGAAACTACAGTTTTCGAATATATTGGAGAAGAATTTATTAAGCTGCAACATGAGATAGAATCTATATGTACTGAAATGGAAACATCTTCTGATCTTGATGCGTTATTAGAAAAGTATCAACAAGCATTAGACGTATTTGATGCGATTGGTGGAGATGATTTCGAAAGCAATATAGATAAGAAACTACATCTAGCAAACCTAAACAAGCAGAAAAACCTTGTGGTATCAGAGCTTAGCGGTGGAGAATTCAAACTTATTCAGGTCATTAAAGAAATGCTTAAAAGCCCCGATTTAATGATTATGGATGAGCCAGATGTGTTTTTAGACTTTGAAAATCTGAATGCTCTTAAAAACCTAATTAATTCTTACAAAGGCATATTGTTGGTGATTACGCACAACAGATATCTATTGAATCATTGTTTTAATAAAATTATACACCTTGAAAATATGGAGCTCCAAGAGTTTGATGGAAGATATATCGATTATAACTTCTCCTTGCTTCAAAGTAAAATTGAAGCACAAGAACTAGCGACTGCTGATTCTGATGAAATTGCGAGAAATGAGCTCTTAATCGATAAACTAAGATTTATAGCGACTAACAATTCTGAAGCAGCTAGAGGAAAAACTCTAAAAGCTAGAGTGAAAGCACAAGAAAGATTAGAAGCACGTAGAATTAAGGCGCCATTTGTAGATATTAAACAACCAGATATCCGATTCATCACCAATCATGAAATGGAAGAAGCCATTGCATTAACAGTTACGGATTACAGAGTTGCCTTTGATGATATGCTTCTACAAAATGTTAACTTTGAGATGAAATCTACTGATAAAGTAGCCCTTATTGGTCCAAATGGCACCGGGAAAACGACTTTACTCCGGGAAATTTTCAAAAACAACCATCCTTCTATTGAAATAAATAAAGATATTGAAATGGCTTATTTATCTCAAATCCAAGGCGAAATACTAAATGAGTCACATACAATACTGGAAGAGTTCTTCGATGCAGGGTTCAAAACCAATGATGAGATTAGGTCATATATTACAAGCTATGGTTTTGACAGAGAAGTCCTTCATCAAAAGATTGGATCTTTGTCCGGCGGAGAAAAAAATATACTTCAATTGGCTAAGGTTTCTGCTCGTAAAGCAAACATGCTGCTTCTGGATGAGCCGACAAGTCATTTAGACACCTATTCACAAATAGCACTGGAAAAAGCCATACAAAACTATAAAGGTGCAATTCTCATGATCTCTCATGATTTCTATTTTATAGTAAACTGCATGGATTATGTTTTAATCACTGAAGATAAGACGATTAGAAAAATGAGTATGCGAAAGTTCAGAAAGATGATTTATGCGAAGCATTTTGATAGAGATTATTTAGAAATTGAGCAAAAGAAAAAATCAGTTGAAATGAGAATAGAATTGGCTTTAAAAGATACTAATTTTGAGCTTGCAAAGGCTTTGTCTGGACAGTTAGAAGAACTGATTAAGTTGCTTTAATCGTGCCAGGCACAGCACTTAAGAACTTATTAAAAACAATAAACCTCTGTTCTAATGATTAGAACAGAGGTTGTTGTTTTTAATTGATAAGAGACTCTAATAACTCATCAATACTGGTTTATAGCCCTCAGGTAATTCTTCTTCACTTAAAAATTGAAAATTGTCATCATTCAATATTGGTATAAAAACATCGTATGGAATCCTAGCAAACTCACTGGCATAATTACTAGCTCCGAACCACATGCCCTCTTTGCTGCTCAAATTTAAACTCCTAGCAAACTTTGTATAGTTTGAGCAATCATGAACTGCTAAATCCCAGTTTTCATCAGCCGCTATTTTCATGAATTTCAGAGTTAATTCCCTACTCCAAATTGGAGAAATATAGCCATGTCTCGAAATATACATGTTTTCCCCATAATAATTGTTTATGTTATTTTCATTTAAATGTAATTCTGCACAATTGATAAAATCGAGTTTTGTCTCTAAGATTGTTTGTTTTTTCTTACGAAAAGCTTCAAAAAACTCAGGTGTCATTGGAGTCTCAATACCTACATTTTTAATGTATTTTTTCGCTATTCCAATATTTTTAATAACCTTGTCTGAGCAATTGGCAGCACCCAGATTGAAACGTATCTCGTTTAGACCGGCTTCCCCTAATGCCTTCAATGTCTCTTCTGTAGCCAAAGTGCCATTTGTATATAAATGCTGATGAATCCCTGCATCACTAAATTTCTTTATAACCGAATAGTATTTTTCGATTTCCATAAATGGCTCCAAATAAACATAGGAAATGCCAGTAGGTTTCTTGTAGATGGAAAGAAGTAAATCAATATCCTTCTCATAAAACTTTGTTCCTCCAATTTCCCACATACCTTCGCCAACAGGAGGAATATCTTCTAATTGTCCATAATTATAACAGAACTTACACTCAATATTGCATTTGTTCGTTTTCCTAATTGCACTTAAACCAGTGCCCAACAGACAAGAACGACATCCATTTGGAAATTTATGTTCATTGCCTACAAATAAGGTTCTATTCTCCAAAGTTTTTAAGCTTTTAATTTCGGACATTAACTTATCATTTCTATGCTCAATCGCTGCCTCAATTTGCGCAAAGGTAGCGTAAATGATTTCTTCATGTTTTGTGCTAATCTCCTCTTCCTCAGTCAATTGCGAAAAGAAATCAAACCATATCAAGGCATCATTCTTTGAAATTTTCATAATGTATCCTCCTCTAATTTATCCTACTGAAGATTCAATTCAATCTTCTAGTTATGCTTCTCATTTAAGTTTTAGTTAGAATCCGAGCTCTTTCATTATATCATACCCAAATATTTGCTCAATAGAAGTGAGACCTTTTCCACTATCTTTATAAACAAATACGCAAAGTGGTATTATTGCTATAATACCACTTTGCGAAATCTAACAATGGGTGAGTAATTGTCTTAGTCTAAAGATAGGTTACAATTTTTTATAGACCCTCATAGCAAATACATATGCAACAACTATTATTGCAATACACCAAGCCAAAGCAGTCCATATCTCATTTCCTACTGGTTGGTTTGCTAACAAATTACGTATAGCTTCTACGATAGGAGTTACAGGTTGGTTTTCTGCAAAAGCACGTACTACAGTCGGCATCGTATCTGTTGGTACAAAGGCAGAACTGATAAATGG
>JAQSYB010000105.1 GCA_029256365.1 Clostridia bacterium | reverse complement strand
TCCATAACTGTACCATTTTCTACATGCAATACTTCAATTTCGCAGTTTGCAAGCTCGCTTTTGACCATGTTCCATAATGCCAATGTATTGGATGTATTATCTGAGCTTGAGTGCAGTGCCACAATATAGGGTGTCTTTACTTGTGGTGTATGAAATTCAGCCAAATGATTTCCTAGCTTTGAGCACTGTTGGAGACAAATCTCCTTAAGAGTCAGGGACAGTGTCTTTTGCCATGTCTTAAAGTTGTTTAGACCTGCTACAGCCTCGACTACAGGATGACCTGGAAACAAACAACCTAAGAGATTCAGCTGAAAAATGATGTCTGAAGCAGTGCTTTTGGTATTGTAATCATTTGGACTGTATATCAATATGCCTGCCTTAGATCCAGCCAATGCATCATAGCCGCGTTTGTATATTTGGCTAATGATCTCGATGATTGGAATACAAAAACCAGCCTCATTTAAGTCCATTGCAAACAGCAGTTGCTTGTTTGCCAAATCAGGTAGAGGGTCCATTTCGGTTATAGTCGTTACTTGGCTGTCATTGCTGGCAGCTTGAATCATCTCAAGTAATAACTCTGATACCATACTCGGTCTTATTACATAAAGAGCATTCTTCATATAATGCGTTCCAACTCCTTATAACTTTCATACAATCTATTCATTAATTGTTCGGGAATATTGTTTTGTTCCAGTATTGTGCCTGTGGCAACCAATCTGTTGCGGGCACCCATGTAGACACCCCCGATATAAGTTGCACTATAGTGCCAATTTCCATACAATGTTTCTAAAATTGAGATAGCTCCAGAGGATAATGCTGGTGCAACATAAGGCTTATACCCATGCTTTCTAAGCTCGAGGTTTGCATTTCTTGTTTGTTCCGTGAGTTTTTTTGAAAGTTCGTCGTTATAATTTGCGATGCTATCGGCAATAATCAAGTGCTGACCATGAGGGCCAAAAGCTCTGCCCTCTGTTGCATAATGCTTTGTATCAGTTGATAGAGCTGCGTAATAAGCGGCTCTCCCATGCATTACACCGAGTCCATAGCCTCGTATCTGCTCTGGTGCCAGACCCTTGAAGTCATATTCACCAGTGGCGCTGGTATTGCTCTGTATCAATGCTTTCTTGCACAGCAAATCCACTGGATCAGATACTACTGCAAATATCCCTTTGAAATTTGCCTCTCTAGCCTTTTTGGCATACAAGGAAATAATCCTTGAATTGCCTTCAAATTGCGCCATGCGTACATCTACATTCTTGCTGTCTAGGGCTGGAATACCCACTGTGACGCAGAATACAAACATATCACAATTGAACAGCTCTTCTTCGGGCACTGCAAGAATCTTTGGACTTTGAGGTTGATTGGGAAATAATATTTGGTTGCCTTCAAATTCCCATCTGATAACCTTACTGCTGTCTATATCAAAAATGCCTATTTGGCTGATTTTATCTGCGCCTAAAAGCTTCAGACCAACAAGCAAGGTGCTGCCTACATCACCTAAGCCTACAATGTTGATGCGCCAAGCGTTTGGAGGGGTGGTTTCCAAACAAGCCTCCAAATCCTTATAGGATGTATTGACTGCTTTTATCTGATTCTTTGCAATTTTAGCCAATATCCAATCAGGCAAGTCTAAGGAGCTGTTCTGTTGGAGCTGCAAAAGCTGCAGATTTTCCTCCTTCAGCTGAAACAGAGAGGGGTCTGAAACACAAAAGCTTTTTCTTGACCTATGAGGGTCCATGGCAAACATATAATAAATTGGTTCATCACATGCAGCAGCTTCTTCTTCATTTACAGCTTGCAGAGCAGTATATTCAATTTGGGAGAAAAGATACTTTCCTTTATGCTTATAATAGTACATAGAACCTCCATGATAAAAATCTTCTTCTTCGTTATGCATTAGATATGATATTTCTTAATCGCCTCAAAAGCTCCAAATCATTCCTAATATAAGTAGATGGCGCAACATTGTAGTCATAATTCATCGCTTTGCCATGATCGGGGCAGCGAGGTATTGTTAGCACTTGCCCAATTGAGTTCAGAGTCAAACTGCGCTCATACATCAACTGATATTCATTTTCTATTGCTGTCATAATATCCAAGGTGTTTTCTAGGGCCACCTCTGACATATGATAAATGGATTCCTTTGAAGCACCAGCCAAGAAGGTTGGAGCAGTAAAGGGCAGTATCAAATTTATAGAGGGCAATAGATTCTTCTGAGAGTAGTGACCTCTCCACAAGGCATCGCCGCCTATATAAGGGTAGAAATTGCTTTCAGTAAACCAGGCTTTCAGCTTTGGAATAAAGTAGGCGCATTCTACTTCTCTGTTCTGAATGTCCATCAGTTCCTTGCCTTTGGCAGATAAGATGCCAACTACAATCTTTTGCACTTCAATGCTTTCTTTTTTGAGTAAGGGATCCAGCTTTTTAATTCTATAGCCCTTGTGCAAGATATCATCTACCAATATGATGGGGCGGTTGAAGCTTTTTATCATTCTTACTTGAATATCCAAATCCAAATAATGAGGGAAGGTTGCAACATCAAAATGCTTCATATCTGGATAGAACATTTTCTCTGTATGTAAGGATTTTGTAACTGTATTTGGAACGACACTTTTATTTAAAATATTTCCATAGGGAACACACATAGCAGGTCCAAGCTGTCTAGGCTCCAACGCATTTGTAGGAACGTGGTTTTCCTTACAGATCTTTCTAGTCATAGTTTCATACAATGTATGTCTATTAAAGGATAGTACCAGGTTTTCGGGATAGAGCTGAGTCAATGCGTGCTGCATTCTTTTTCTAGCTCTTATAATAGCCTTTTTAACGGACTCAGTATTTTTTAATGGTTCTTTTATAAAGGCTCTGGCGTCTAATATCATTGCACAGGGATTGCTCATGTTTACACCGTAAAATGGGTTGTTTTGATCCTCTGAAGGAATTTGGAAGAATCCCTGCAGCTTTAATGTCTCATGTATTTTCTTCAAGTTGTAATTCAGCATGCATTTGAACACTGCATATTCATAGTCCTTAGCCAAGCTGAAAGACAAGGTTTCAGTTAGTAGGACCTGTGCAATTAACTCGATATCTGTGTCTGAATTTACAAAAATGCCGTCTATCATGAGCATTTTACCAACAGAGTGATTGCGCAGGTAATCCGTAGTTCTGCTGTTCTTCATGTCTTGATACATTGTGTTTGACAAAACTCTATGGAAGACAGCAAAACCTAATATTCTACCAGCTTGATTGCTGTTTCTCAAAACAAGCATTCTAGCAGAGGGCTTTCGAATAAATTCAAAAAATGTACTTGAAATTTCATCGTAGGGGATATCCAATATGCCCAATGCTTCTTCTAATATTTCTAGATTGAAATCCTCTACAATCTGAATATCAATGGAAATAGATTGTATCAATGACTTGTACTGAGGCTCGCTTTTGTAAAAGCCATTTTCATAAATATATCTTTGCGCTAAGGGGTCAATCAGCATAGAGATATCTCTGTTTTCATCTATACTGTTTCTAATTTGAGTAGAGCTGATATCCTCGTACTGTGGAGGCAAAGTAAGCCTAACGATATTGCCTTCAATTCTTTTTAAACCTTCCTCCAATAGTGCATTTTCCTTCTCAATCGTATCGGTGTCAGTAGGTGACAACACATTTTTTCGATCAAAAACAACATGAGAGAAGGTGTGTATGGAGTAGGGGAGCCGCTCTAAACGATAGCTGGATGCATTTAGTACTACATCGCTGCCTACAACAATATGAACCTCTGCGTATTCGAAATTAAACTTTAGCAATCTCAAATCGGAAGGGTTTGCTATATTTGTAGGAAAGTCCTCAGGATAAAGATAGATATCCAGCTCGTCGGCGATACTCATTGTAATAATATTTTTTCTTATTAAATTCGGCAAGGTGCGTTTGCTCCAGGAAAACTCATCAACTGAAAGGTAAACCTCAAAGCCTAAGTTTCTGATTGCCTTTGCAATCTCCTTATGACTTAAGGAGAAGGGGTCAAAGGTTCCAGGGAAAAAGGCAACCTTGGACGGCTTTTCAAGTATGATGGAGCCATGATAGAATATATAATCGCAAATAAACTTGTAAATCTCATTTAAGCCCGCTGAATTGGTGAGGAAGGCCAGCTCTTCACTTCTGTTGTCGGTAAGCAGTGTAAGCATTTTCTTAGCAGTCAGTCTAAAAATTTTATATTTCATGTCCATTTGAATATACTTACTGCCAAATATGACTTTGCATAAAACGGAGAAGGAAACCTGTTTTATATGGTTGTCAAAGTGTACAAGTCCGTTTAGTACAATGCCTATCATCTTTTTTAACCTAGCTTCGCTTTCCACTTGGTCCTGTGAAAAGTTATCGTTGTAGGTATGATAGTTCGCTATAGCCGTTCCGATGGTTCTCAATAGCAGGGAGTTTAATTGAGTACCTGATTGCTTGATTTTACTCTCAAAATCCCTGAGGAATTCATCCAATTCTATAGGTCTAAGGAAAAGGATTAATTGACCCAAAAAGTTTGGAATATATTCGGCGAACTGATAGCCTTCAATCTCTAAAGCACGCAGCAGCTCTATTGCTACATCGTTGCGCTGTTCAAGAGAAAGGTGAGGAACAATTGCAATTAAAGCCTCCCCTGCACGGTTTCTTACTTTGTCTGAACTGCTGACCTTAAGCAGGTTGCAGTAGTGCATAGCAGTATAAAAGCCATGGGCAAGAGGGTCTTTTAATGTGTAATCCAGTATAAGGTCTATTTGCGTTCTTTTTACTACCCAGTCAGTTGCAGATTTTAGATTGCTGAGAAAGGTAGTGGATACTGTCTTTAAATCCTCATTGTACTTTGCTTCATAGCTTTCTACCAAGGGATGACAGCAATGAAGCAAGCGCATAAGCTTAAGGTTTATAAAGTTCTCTGTTTTACTTTCGGACAGCTGAACGCTATCTATAAGCAAGCTGTTTAACTTGCCTGTCAATGTATTCATAGCATAGATGAGTGCAGGGTGATCCTGACCCATATATTTGTTTAAGATATAATTGCTAACTTCCTTTGCAGCAAGTCGAAAGGTATATGTTGGATGCTCTAGCATATCAAGTAAGTGCCCTAATATTGTATCAATGCAATGATATTCATAATCCAGTGAGATATATTTAATCGCTTCCAATAGATAAAGCTTTGTTTCATCTGTTTTCTTAAAATCCTTGCTGTAATACTTGCTTAGTACACAGAGAAAGGGATCAAGCTGTTTCTTTTTGCTGCTCTTAAACAGCGCTTTCATCATGTATATCAAGCTATAGGCAATCCAGCTTTTGTGCATAGGTATCACCTTATGGTCCGGATTAATGAAGAGCTCAATATACTTATCCAAAAGGGCTGTACCTGATGCTTCTGGCGCATCTAATTCCGTATCCTGCGGAACCTCCTTGCGATATTCTTCATCTAGGTTGGCGATAAGATGGCCAATCAACTCGGCGCATTGTCTGCGTATATAGTCTTCGGGGTGCACCAGCAAGTCATATAGGAATCGCATCGTAATCAATTTCTGCTTCTGTGTCAAATAGGTCGAATACTCTTCTAAAATATTGATATACTCTCTTAAATGCTTCCAGTCAGACTCGCTTCTTGCCAGTTCAAGTATGTCATTTAGAGATGCTTCATCTCTAAGATGATACATCAGACTGATATTGTGGTTGATTGCAAGATATTTGATGCTTTGTATTATTTCATGGCCATACATCAATGAATAATGCAGTTTTCCAGTATAGAAACGGCAGGATGAAATATCTAAGCTGCGATCTATCTCTGTTTTTACACCAAGGCTAATCATATAATCCTCGAAGTCCTTAAGCTTGGCATAAACTCTGTTGTAGCGTTTTTGCTTCTTTTCATCTAGATTATCCAGCTTCTCCAATATGACAGAAAAGGACTTGTGTAAATCGTAAATATGCATTTCAGAGCCCTTATTCTTGACCCTGAAATCGGCATAAATCAAAATCAGGGATTCCAATGGAAGGTTCTCCAGCTCTAAATCCCATGTAGAATGATTTGTGGCAATGTGTCCAATATAAGTAATATTATGCTTTTTAAACCACTGATCAGTATAGTAATAGTGCAAATAAGGCACTCTTTTTACTTCGTTGACCTTGCAGCCATATTTACCGATGTCATGTCCTAGGGCAGAGCCGATTACTCTTCCCATATCTACGGGGAGCCCTGCCATTTTTAGCTGTCTTCCAATATATGCGGCCAAATAATTGACACCACAAATATGATCTAAGGTATTGTAGCCCATTAGTTCTTGGCTTATCTTCATCATTTCATAAATGTATTCATCGTTAAAGGCTTTTACAAAAGCTTTGTATTCACTAGGGTTCTCCAGCTGGTCCCTCTCTTCGTCAGTCAAAAAGCTGACGGGATACATGCTCTGCCATGTGTTATCATCAGAAAACTTCTGAAACAGTGAAAATATTCTTAAAATATTCAGGTAAATAATACAGGCTATTTCCAAGTTTTCATCCAGTTCAATCTTTGTTACATGGGGATAGGATTTCTCCAATGTATATTGATAAATATAAGAAAGCCAATCCTGAGGTCCCTTTCCGTGTGATAGCTCCTCCAACAGGGGCATGCATAGCTCCAAGGTTGCCTTGCAGCTATAATTCTTGTTCATAACCATAAAGTTGATGCTTTCCTTGAATCGAGTGCCTTCTATGTAATTTCTTATGGTTTGCTTTAACAAGGGGGCATTTTCCATGCCCTCGAAGCTTAGAAGGGTATATAATATATTGTTGTGTATTTCAACACTGCGAAGAGTCTCCATAAGTACCTCCTTGAAGTTGTTTTTACCTTAGGTATTATATATTCTTTATATAAGGAACGAATTTGCATCCGACAGCTTCAAATGCACCAGAAGCATTACTTTGTAAGCTGTGGCTCTGGGGTGCGACAAAGCAAGCTTCTTCGAGGGTATTCCTTAAGGGCAAAGAAGCTTTACTCCTGCAAGTTATTCCCTATACAAAGTGTCTG
>JAQSYB010000104.1 GCA_029256365.1 Clostridia bacterium | reverse complement strand
CTATAATCTGACCATCTGGTATGGTAATATTCAAATCATCAACAGCCTTTACAGCTCCATTATAGCTTTTGGTCACATTTTTTATTTCTATCATAAAATTCCCTCCGCATTCAATATCTATCAACATTATAACATCAACTAATATAACGCATCTTAATCAAAAAAGATTCGCTGAAAAAATAATTTTACTAAAAAATTAAAAATTCTCCCAGAGCCACAGCCCTCAAAGCATACTGACGGTGCATTTGAAGCCAACCTAAGTAAATTCGTTTCATAGGTAAAGGATATATACACTTTATTAGTACTCTACAAAGAAAAGATTCTTCACTGCGTTCAGAATGACGCGTCAAGTGGCTTTCAGTATGAAAAAATATGCATTATTAGGCACCACTAGACTCTTTACAATAAGGAATAATTTGCGGTGGTAAGGCTTCACTGCTCCGTGGGAATACCCGCAAAGAAGCTTGCTTTGTCGCACTCCAAAGCCACGGTCCTCAAAGCAAGGCTTCTGGTGCATTTGAAGCCGGCCTTAGCAAATTCGTTCCTTATAGCGTAAAGAATATACACACTCCAG
The DNA here is from genome assembly GCA_029256365.1 of Clostridia bacterium. Taxonomy (GTDB): domain Bacteria; phylum Bacillota; class Clostridia; order Lutisporales; family Lutisporaceae; genus GWB2-37-7. The sequence continues at coordinate 6,506 of JAQSYB010000104.1, read as the reverse complement.
CTGCTACTTTCCAAAATAAAGGGAAACATATTCTTGAAACAAGCACCTCTTAAGTTTATACTAAAGGTTAGTAAAGGAGTTGGATAATATTTATGAGTATATATGATGAGTCTTTAAAGTTTCATGAAGAAAAAAGAGGAAAAATAGAAGTCATCTCAAGGGTTGAGGTTGATACTGCCCATAGCATGAGCTTGGCCTATACACCTGGTGTGGCGCAGCCATGTTTGGAAATACAAAAGGACCCTGACAAAGCCTATCTTTACACAAGAAAATGGAATACCATTGCCGTAGTTTCTGACGGTACAGCTGTATTAGGCCTGGGAGACATTGGTCCCTTGGCTTCTCTACCCGTTATGGAGGGCAAGGCAGTCTTATTTAAAGCCTTTGGTGATGTAGATGCCATACCCATATTAGTTGATTCTAAGAGCACAGATGAGATTGTGAATACCATCCTTGCCATTGCACCTACCTTCGGAGGTATCAATTTAGAAGATATATCAGCTCCGCGCTGCTTTGAGATAGAACAGAGACTGAAGGAAAAACTGGATATACCTGTTTTCCACGATGACCAGCATGGTACTGCAATTGTTGTTCTTGCCGCATTGATCAATGCAATGAGAATCGTCAAAAAACAATTGCCCAGTTTAAAGGTGATCATAAATGGTGCCGGTGCCGCAGGCAATTCTATTGCGAAGCTGTTGATGTCTTCCGGTATTAACAATATTATACTATGCGACCGAAAAGGTGCTTTATACAGAGGTATGGAGCAAAGAGATCCTGAAAAACAAGCTATGGCAGAAGCAACCAACCCGGATAATTTAAAAGGAAGCTTAGCCGATGTAATAAAGGATGCCGATGTATTCATTGGGGTTTCTGCCCCAGGTGTTTTATCCAAGGACATGGTGAAGACAATGAGCAAAGACGCTGTGGTATTTGCAATGGCAAATCCTACACCAGAAATCTTCCCTGAGGATGCAAAGGCTGGCGGAGCTAGAATAATCGGAACAGGACGCTCCGACTTTCCAAATCAGATCAACAATGTTCTGGCTTTCCCAGGGATATTCCGAGGCGCACTGGATGTAAGAGCACAGGAAATAAATGAGGAAATGAAGGTGGCAGCAGCCTATGCCATTGCAAATTCTATCGCTGATAAGGACTTGAATGATGAATACATCATGCCCAAGGCTTTTGACAAGGCAGTTCAGATGCAGGTAGCAGATGCAGTACGCAAAGCGGCAATAGCCAGTGGTGCAGCTAAAAAGTAAATAAATAAACACCCAGTTGTAAAGCACAACTGGGTGTTTTCATGTAAGAGGGGTCTTACAATTAAACCACTGCTAATATATTGTTTGGGCTGTTATAAACAAGCATTTTCTTTATGGCTTCTTTGGCTTCCATAAAATCATTATACTTTTTGTCTGATATTCGGGGGTCTCCATATACTCTCCACCCATTCACTTTTGTAAGCTTCAAGGAAGCATGGCCAATAAAGCCCATTACATCCTTTACTGGATAACCAAGAAAAATACCAATCTCATCAGGAATCAACCCATTTTGCATTTTAATCACTAGCTCATGTATATAAGCATCCATGGTATACTCCCTTGGATACCCCTGTTCAGTTAGGAATCGCATATTTCTCTTGTCCTTGAGGGTTTCATCCAATGCCTTTGCGTTGTATATGAAAAGCTTCGTACACTTTGAGCAAAAGGAAAATTCATGAAATGACAGCTTATTGTTTAACTTAATACATGACTTAATCCCTTCAAGCCTAGCATGGTGCTTTTCATCATTTGGAAAGCTTAATATTTCTGCTGGCTTTGCACCTGTCAAAACAGGGGCTATCAGTTGTACAAACCATCCCATAAATTCAGTTTTACTACTTTTACAAAAACATTCTTGCATTTACTCACCTCATATAATTGATAATGATATTTGTTCTCAATTACATCTTAAGTATACAATGCATTTTACTATTTGTCAATGCAGATGATAATGATTTTCAGTTAAAAGGTTCAACATCCTAATCAACCATCAATATCTGTTTTAACCAACGTCAACACATAGATAGCATGAGTAAAATGAAAGGTTTGTATTAAGGCACATTTTTTATACTGCTTGTGTTGTACTCTGTGAAGTGAGGTTATAAAGTCCGTAAGTCTGGCACTGTGCTAGCATTCAGAGGCACGGATGCCTCATTGAATCAGGTAGGACTTTCTAGCCTCACAAGCAGTCAAGTACAACCAAGCTGTATATTTTTGTGCTGTATACAAACCTTTTATTTTAAATATACTCTACAATAAATAAAAGGCCGGTTTGATCCGGCCTTCTGCTTATTCTAATACATTTACTAGGGTGTCAAATAGCTCCTTGCTCTGCTTGATTTTTGCTTCATTGCCTAAAACACAATAACGATTCTGCTTCATGGCATCCCCAACTATGTTTGCAAGGGCTTTGATGTCTTCCTTCTTTGCTTTTAATATCTCATCCCGCTCCCTTTGAATGTCCTCATAGCTTATGTTTCTGATATAGTACTCTGCTGCCCGCTCACCCTTCATGGAAGGAGTCAGTGGCGTATCAACACCGCTCATGGTTCCAATGATATATTTTGTCATTTCCCTATTGTCTACATCAAATCCATTGAGGTACTTCTCAAAGCCGTCATATACCTTCATTGTCTCACCCAAATTCGGATCTCTGTAGGATACAAAGAACAGGTTCCCGCTTCTTTCAAAGCCTGCCATCGCTCCATAGGCTCCACCCTTGACGCGGATATTGTTCCACAAGTAGTCATAGCGAGCGATGCTCTTTAGCACTTGCAGGGTGCCGCTGTACTTGTAACCCAGCTCTACAAAGTTATAACCCTTTGCCACATATTGTACATTGCTTTGGGTTAGCAAGCCTTCATTTTGTTTTGAAAGGTCAAAGCTGTAAGATTTTTTCTCTAGCTTGCTCTCTGGTAAAACAGCCACGTATTTTTCATAGCTTTGTAGAAACCGTGGATAGTCCTCTTGGCTGCAGGTTACACTGGTCATAAGGTTATTCTTATTAAATACAGCTGTATAAACCTCTCTTAGATTGTTAATTACCTCATCTGCCTTGTTGTCAAAGTGCTTATCCATATCCGCTAGGAACTTATAATAATCGACTCCTGTCAGGTGCTCTATATATTTTGCTTGATTGGATAAATAGGATAGAAGTCTTTTGGCTGAGGTCATGTGTCCTTCATTCATAATTCTCATTTCAATTCTGGACTTTACCTCTCTGATAATCTCCCTTAAGCGCTTCTTTTCATCAAGCTTAGTATTGCTTGTGATTTCTTCAATCAGCTCAAACATTCTAGGAAGCTTTTCAGTCAAAGCCTTTGCTTTCACAGTCAGCTTCGGATAATACCTTTGATGCTCATTCTTGTCACCATATACTTGTATGATAAAGCGGATATCCCCGGTATTGATGTTTATTTCCTTTGACAGCTCAGAGTAGTGATATTCCTCTGTGCTGATTTTGCCCAGTATATCAGAAAGCAAAGCAATATATTGTATCTGTTCCTGCTTTACTGCAGTTGTATCGAAGAACAATTGAACATAGCCTATGTTGTTTGTGAAAACAGGATGAGTCAGCAGCTTTACTCCCTTCTCCTCTTTTATTTCCAAGGGCAGCTTTTCCGCTTTGGGATTGATATCTGAAAGCTCCAACAACGGGATAGATTCCAAGGCTTCAGGTGAATCAGGAGAATTTTGCCTTTCCTTCAGAAGATTGCACTGTTCAATGATATGCTCAAGCTCTTTGTCGCTTAAGCTCTTTTTATATTCTGCCAGCTTGTTCTTCAGCTTGCTTTCTCTTTCTTCTGATAATCCCTTCTTCGGCTTCAATATTAATAAAGAACTATGATTATTATCCAGCAGATACTTTGCAATGATATCTTCCAGATAATTTGTTGTCAATGCAGTCTTTACTTTCTCCAAGGCCGCTTCATATTCCAAATGTATAAAGGGTGCTCCGTCATATAGCCAGCTGTCCAAGCACTTTATATTGTAAATCAAGCCCTTGGGATAGCCCCTAAACTCAGCCTCTCTTAACTGAAATTCCTTTATGTTAATGGATGCCTCAACCAGCTTTTTGTCTATTCCCTCTTGGACTAGTTTTGTTAATGTATCTTCAATTACCTTTTGAAAGGCTTCTTTTTTATCCAGTTCGGTATTTTTCACGATTACCGAGAATGTTGGCTGAAGTATGCCATTGTCCATCTGTCCAAATACATCCTTGCCTATCTCAGCCTCGATCAATGCCTTCTTTAGAGGAGCAGCCGAAGTCCCGATTAGCAAATGTTCTAATATTTCCATGGTCAAGTAAAGCTCTGGGTCCTTAGCAGTACCCACAACGAAATTCATCCCCATATAGACCTTTTCTGAAATCTCTTCATCTTCAGAAATAGGGTATTCGATTTCAAATTCCTTTCCCTTTCCAATTGGTTTTTGCATTGGCAGTTCAGAATCAACATGAATCTTATTAAAATCCTTTAGGTAATTGTCATTTATAAATTTCAGTTCATCCAACACATTGGCATCTCCATAAAGAAAGATGTAGCTGTTGGATGGATGATAGTACTTGCTGTGAAACTCCTCAAACTGCTTTTGAGTCAGATCCGTAATATATTGAGGGTCACCTCCAGATTCCAAACCATAAGGGGTATCTGGGAATAAGGTATCCTGAATTTTTCGCATCAAAACGGATTCAGGAGATGAGAACGCTCCCTTCATTTCGTTGTAAACAACACCCTTATAGGTCATTTCCTGGGACTTATCTTCCAGCTCGTAGTGCCAACCTTCCTGCATCAATATTTCTTTGTGTTTGTATATATTCGGATAAAATACCGCATCCATATATACGTCCATCAGATTATAAAAGTCCTTCTCATTTTTACTGGCAATGGGATACATTGTCTTGTCTGGGAAGGTCATGGCATTTAAAAATGTATTTAAGGATCCCTTAATCAACTCTACAAAGGGCTCTTTTGAGGGGAATTTTCTTGATCCGCAGAGCACTGAGTGCTCTAATATATGGGGCAGTCCTGTATTGTCCTCCGGTGGTGTACGGAATGAAACGGAGAATACCTTATTGTCATCGTCATTTTCCAATTGCAATAGCTTTGCTCCGCTTTTCTCATGTTCAAATACTCTAGCCAAAGAATTTATTTCGGTAATTTGCTTTTCCTGCAACAAAGTAAACCCATGATAGTTTTTATGTAATTCAAGCTGCATTCGTTAACCCCTCCTGTAGTGGTTTTGTCCCATTTTAATTATTATATTTATATTTTATTTGGATATATTTAGAATAGTTATTCTCTAAAATATGGCAGATTCCTTCAATAAATAAAAGTCTCGGCGCATCGAGCGCCTTCGCCTTTTGCCCAGATTTGCTTCGCAAATGGCAATAAAATAAAAATGGGCAGGCTGTAAAACCTGCCCCGCTGCTTAATCTGTATATAAAAATGTTCGACGTGCAAACCGCGTTTTACTCCACCAGCGCTTCAGCCAAGGCATTACATAATAATCTAATCCAAAGGCTCTTCCTGCACCGCCTAACAATGCAATTCCTGCAAATATATGCCAGAATATTTCCTTTCCAGCCATGGCAGATATGATAAAGTTGAGACATAGGAATAAAGATCCTAAGGATGCCAACACCGTAAACAAACCTGCTATCAAAGCCAAGCCGATGGCTATTTCAATCAATACCAAACCAAGCTGGAATACGTAATGGTTGGGTGCGATTACTGCATCCATAAACCATTCATATATACCCAGGGGCCTCTTTAGCAGTGGCTCCGGCCAAAACTGAGTCACTTGGGTTGCATTGGTTACCGCATCTGCTGTCTGCTGCGGAAGATCCGAGGCATTGGGCATGGTGACAACGAAGTTTTTCGTTGGATCCAACCAACCCTCCTGTACCTTCTTCACTCCTTCCAGAAGCCAAATCACACCTACATAAACACGAAGTATGGCTAGCCAAAGTATAGGTGTTCTAGTTGACAAATGCCCACCAAGCATAGAACGTCCGTCTCTTACATCAAAGAACTCATGCATGATGTAGGCTACAACCTGTCGAAAGCCTCCTACGCCCCATAGATAGTGCAAATTTACCATATGCTTGGTACCCATAGCGGCAAAGCCTGAGGTTTCCACATTCATCACATTGGAAACGGCATTTTTGCTTCCTATGGAAACCATGATTCCATGGTAATTTGATTTAAAGGGCTTTTTCTCCTTGCCATTTATATCTGCGGCGATATTATGGGCTGCTGTTTCTGCTGTCTGCATTGCTGATTCAACAATTTGAGGTACAGGTTTGCCATCCTCTTCAAAGTAAGCGTTGTCCCCAACCAAATAAACATTGGGATAGTCTATGGATTGCATATACTCATTCACCTGCACCCTGTTTCTTTTGCCCATTGTAAGTCCTAGGTCGGCTCCAAACTGACTGCCTTGAACACCACAGGTCCATAT
>JAQSYB010000103.1 GCA_029256365.1 Clostridia bacterium | reverse complement strand
ATGGACATCAACTCACTATTGTATGCATTAGACATATCAGGGAATCTTGGTCCATATTCTGCTATATTTTCCCCTATTAAAGGATTGGTACCAGCAAAGTTTATGTGATCCTTTATCAGCATCAAGTCCCCAGGAGAGAATGTTTTATTTACGCCTCCTGCCGCATTGGTAACAATTAACTTCTGAATGCCTAAGGCTCGCATCACCCATACTGGAAATACAACCTCCTGCATTTGATACCCTTCATAAAAATGGAATCTTCCTTGCATCACAGCTACCTTTTTGTTATTTAAGGTGCCAAATATGAAGCGGCTTTTGTGTCCTTCAACTGTTGACACCGGAAAATTCGGGATATCACTGTATTCAATCACAATTTTGTTCTCTACCTCTTCGCCCATTACACCTAATCCCGAGCCAAGTATCAATCCTATTTCCGGAGTGAAATCAACATATTGCTTTATATAATCTTTTGCTTCATTAATTTTATAAATTAAATTTTTATCCGTCATCGTTCTGCTCCTTTTATTTAAAGATATATTATGAATAAGCATAAAGAACTGTTTATGAATTAATAATCTCCTGCTTAAAGGACTTTCCTGGTGTACCAATGGGCAATTCTAACAAATCCAACACAGTAGCGGCAATATCACGAAAGCCTTTCCTTGTGCCGATATTTATACCAGCTTTAATATGCTTACCATATACAAGTACTGGTATATACTCCCTGGAATGATCCGTACTTGATGTTGTTGGATCACAACCGTGATCAGCGGTAATCAAAAGTACATCGGTATCCCGCATTTGCTTCATAATCTCAGGCAGACGGTTGTCAAACTCCTTCAAAGCATTGCCATAGCCTTCAAAATCGTTTCTATGACCAAAATACATATCAAAGTCCACTAAATTAGTAAAAATCAAACCCTTCTTGTCCATAGCCATATATTCAAGAGTTTTATCTACCCCTTCCATGTTGCTCTTTGTATGAACAGCCTCAGTAATGCCAACTCCTGCAAATATGTCTTCAATTTTTCCAACTGCCATAACACTCTTATCATTTTCCTTGATTACATCTAACATCGTTTTTGATATGGGAAGCAATGAGAAGTCTCTTCGATTTGGGGTGCGCTTATAGCTGCCTGAGGCACCTAAAAACGGTCGTGCAATTACTCTGCCAACGGCATTTTCTCCAATTAACATTTTTCTTGCTGCGCTGCACATTTCATACAGCTTTTCTAAGGGTATCACTTCTTCATGTGCTGCTATTTGAAAAACGCTATCCGCAGAGGTGTAAACAATGGGATAACCAGTTTTAACGTGCTCATCACCTAATCTTGCTATTATTTCTGTACCAGAAGCCACTTCATTTCCGATACATTTTGTACCCACTAGCTTTTCAAATTGTTCAATCAATTCTTTGGGAAATGCATTTGGATATGTTGGAAATGCCTGTTTGAGTGTGATACCAGCTATTTCCCAGTGACCTGTAGTCGTATCTTTGCCAGGAGAAAGCTCTAAGGCCTTGCCATAGGCACCCAAGGGCTTATCTGATTTTGGAATCGTCATTCCATCTATATTTCCTAAGCCAAGGGCAGTTAGATTATCTAAGTGCAGGTTTGGCATTAATTTATGTATGTTGCCTATGGTATTGCTTCCTTTGTCTCCATAATGTTCTGCATCTGGCAGCTCACCTATTCCAACACTATCCATTACTACTAATATAACTCTATCAATCATTCATATTCCTCCATTTCAATTTTCCTGATAAAAAAAGCTCCTATTGCAATATTATTACACCAAGGGAGCCATTTATGAAATTATATTTAATTATATAACAATGACATATAAAACACAAAAGGGCCTTAAGCCCTTGGATGTGTCTTATTATATACTTCACTGATTCTATTTTTGTTTATTTTGCTGTAAACCTGAGTCGTCGATATATCAGAATGACCTAACATCTCTTGTATGGCCTGCAAGTCAGCTCCATTTTCTATTAAATGTACTGCAAAAGAATGTCGAAGTGTATGTGGTGTTATTACTTTATTTATTTTCGCTTTTGCAGTATAGTACTTTATTATTTTCCAAAAACCTTGTCTTGTCATTTTGAGTCCATGAAAATTCATAAATAGTGATGTTTCATCATCACCATGATTTAACATTTTACGATAATCGCTTATGTACAACTTTAAATATTTTAATGCAATATTTCCTATGGGAATGGTTCTGGATTTCATTTCAGTGGAACTGCACTTTATGAAGCCACCCTTCAGATCGATATCATTTAAATCCAGAGAAATTAATTCGGAAACCCTTATGCCTGTAGCATACAAAAGTTCAAGCATTGCTTTGTCCCTCGCACCTTTTGCATCAGTAGGCTTCGGTTGTTCTAAAAGCAGTTCTACTTCTTTTTTTGTTAATACAGCAGGCAGCTTTTTTTCAACCTTAGGAGATTCCAAATTAGAGGATGGATCAGCATCAATATATCTTGCATTATACAAGTATTGATAAAGACATCTGATTGAAGCTAGATTTCTGGATATTGTAGAAGTAGCCTTACCATTCTTTTGCATGTATATCAGATAAGTAATTATGAATGTCTTCGTTACTGCTTCTACTTTCAAATTATGTTGTTGGATGTAAGCTTCAAACTGTCTGATATCTCTCTTATAGGAGTCAAGAGTATTGGCTGACAGCTCTTTCTCATTTACCAGATAACTGAAGAATAATTCAATATAGTTCATACAGTTTACCCCTTTTTACGATTATCACTTCTTATATTCCACATTTAATTTAAAATTCCTCCATTAAAAGAAAAATTTACAAGCTAATTATTAAATTTTTCAGAATAAATAGAAATTTATGTTTTAGACTCCAGCTTTCATATAAATTTTTTGTAACTAAAATTGAACTTCCTCTTGGGGTCTGGTAAGTTATTAGCAACTTTAAGATGTGATCAATTATTTCAGGAAGTATGAATAGCAGCACAAATAAAACGAGAAACAACTTAGCAAAAAGTATTATTTGGCTTTTTTCTTTGTTATAAGTCATCATCATCACCGTCAAATAAGTTATTTACTGATTACATTAAATAGGGCGCTATGAGCTTTACCAAATAGGGTGTTATATAGGACTCTATGACGCTGCCTCCCAGCATGAATACAAAAAGAAACAACGCTGTAATGCCGAAGGACCAAATATATGCTGATGCTTCATTGTGTTTTCTGTTTAGCTTGCTTCTAAATATTGCAAAAGCTAAGCCAATGGAGCATACACAAAATACAATCAATATTGGTATATAGATGATATTTTGAGGCAGGATAGATACCATGGAAAGCAGCAATCCTCCTTTATCCAAGGAATCTGATAGAAATGCAACAGTGAAACCAATGCAAAATCCTCTGAAGGCCGCAATCATCGGTACAATCAAAATACCTGCATAGGAAAGTCCTGCTATAAATAATACAGCAGCTGTGATTAGATTAAATTTGATGGATTGTTTTAATATTTCAATTGAATGGACGTTGTCTGTCCTACTTATGCTGATAAAACCGTCTATATAAGATTTCACATCACTTTTTGTTTCAATATCAATATTACTGACCGTCAATGCTCCCAAGCTTATGCCCAAAATAAAGAAAAATATGATGATTGCATATGAAATTAGATTATCTGATAAATGTCTTCTGATTGTATCACTTAAATTCCTCAGCATAATGAGAACCTCCCTTTAGCTTTTGTCCACTTTCTTATAAAATAATATGCTAAAGGGAATTATATTATGAATATCACTTAGGAATTAATTTCTGCAGCCAATAACAGGATAGCTATGATTGATTTTGCATCTCTGATATCACCTGATTTCACCATATCCACAGCCTCTGCTAATTTATATTTTTCTACACTTAGAAATTCGTCCTCATCCAATGAGAGACTACCTTCGTTGAGTCCTTCTGCTTTGAATATCGTTATTTTCTCATCGGTATAGCCAGGAGAGGGATACATCGTAGTCAAGTAGCTTATTTTAGAAGCACTGTAGCCTGTCTCTTCCTTCAGTTCTCTTATTCCACAGGTTTCAGGCAGTTCATCATGATCAATTTTACCAGCCGGTACTTCAAGAAGCTCCTCGTCATAGGGCTTTCTAAACTGTCTTACCAATATCACCTCATTGTCGTCTGTTACCGGTAAAATTGCAACACCACCTCTATGCCTTACAATCTCACGCTCAGCTTTATTTTTATTGCACAGCTCAACAGTCTGCAGCTCAACCTTAATAATTTTTCCATTAAATATTTGTTTAACATCAATTGTTTTCTCATTATAATTCATATGATGTCCTCCTTGAAGAATATCTTATTTTTCTTATCATATACATATTCTAACATGATTCAAAAGGAGATGTAACTATGATTAGCCTATTTAGCAGCAACAGTATTTGTCTGATTGGAAAGATAAGAGATGTTGAAAAGCAGCTCGCTTCAATAAAAAACATGAACATTACCTTGGCAGAATATATCAAACAGCAATGCATCATTCAGAAAAATAGTCTCAATTAATTTAGCTCCTGTAAGCTTAGCTTTGCAGAAGCAGCACAAGAAATAAAATATGCTTTGTCTTCTTCAAAAGATTTCCCCATTTTTTGAAGATATGAGGTATTTTTATATAATATTTCTTCAATGTCGTCACAGTCAACATAAATAATATTATGTTGACTGTTTACTTTGTTATCATATAATTGCTTGTTTAGATAATCCATTTGCTCAGCATCTGCCAATAACGGTACTGCAATGGTTACTTTTGTGCAGCACAGCCTATTTAATATGGTAATACTATGATGACTTATGCCAAAGTGTCTCTCTCTATTATCTGTAAAGGATATTCTCGGCACAAAAATTGCACGTCCCCCTAGCTTGTTTACAGCATCACTTATGGTACCCTGCTCTGTTCCGCTAAACCCAAGTTTTGTATCAGTTCCTACGATACCAGGTCCCATACTTATCATGATCACATCAGCCTTAACAATTTCTTTTGCGGTTATTAAAGCTGTATATACATTGACGCATTCATAATCGCCGCCAAAAGCATTGCCATAGGTTATCGTTCCCTCTAACATATTATCTTGTTTCAAGCGTCTGACAATATCGCTTATATGGAGTGGCAAGGCCCCTCCCTCTGTCATAATATAGCATATCCGTATATCAGGCTTTACGTACTTTAAGTATGTACAGCATGGCGCTAAAACGCTATGGAGCGAACCTACAATTACCGGCAAACCTTCTAGAGATCTAAACTCATTGAAGATATCGTGATATTGGCTTTCCTGTGTTTCAGCTGTCATACAGTTTATCTGAAAAGGGGTATATTTCAGCTTCATAATGTGACCCTTGCCAATATTGTTTACATTTGGCCTATTCAAATTCGCAATAACAAAATGAAAGCCGCCAGTACCTAGCTGCAGCTCTATTGCTGTGGTATTGAGAAGCAAATGGTCATCAACTTGCACCTCACCTGTTAGAAAATTATAATTAATGCAGTTATATTCTTTGTCCTCTATAATTGCTACGAGTTTTGTAATATATAAATCCTTATAACTAATATCCTTAACGATCCCTTCAGCTGTTTTTATCATTAGCCTCTGCTCCTTCCTAAGCTGTCTAAATAATTAAGTATTCTATTGTTTGATATAATTTTTGTTATTGAAAACTTTTCTGCAGCTAAATTTATCAGCATAAGTGTGACAAATAGAAAGGTCTTACTAGCTGTTTCAAAAGTCAAAGAACAAAAATAGCCCAAGGTTATTCCTAATATATTGGAGCCGGTATCACCTAGCATACAAAGCTCATTTAGATCAGAGGGCATATAGAAGATTGCTGCAATCAACATGATAATCAATGGCAGTAATACGATCCAATTCTTCAAGTTTAAAATAACAATGATAAAACCTATTATGAAAAATACCTTGATACACCTGCCTGGACGCAAATCCATTAGGTTCAATGCATTTGTAAATAAAGCGATATTAAATATATTAAGTATGAAGCCTAGTATGCTGTTTGAAATTCCGTATGAAATTATAAGTGCTGTAAAAAAGCCTATAAATGCTTTTATAAAGCCTGTTGTTAACTGTCCTCGAAAAAAGCTTGTTATATGATTTTTCAAACCCTTGGTTTTTTTGTCTCCAATGAAATCATCAAGTAAACCTACAAAGCCAATCGTGAATGCAATAAATAGATAAGACATATAATGATATCCTTGGCTGCGAAACAGGAACAACCCTAAAGCAGTTGAGGTAATGATAATTGGTAAAAATGAAATGCCCATTCCAAAAACAACCTCATTGCCTCGATAGTTTTTAATGCTGCAGCCTGCATTTTTTAAAAGCTCAAGGGAGAGCCTGATTGATTCTCTGGCCATAAAAGCTGTAAAAAAAATGATTACCGTTATTTTAACAAGAGCGAATATACTGTTTACATCCATTACACCAATTCCCTAACTACGACTTTTAAAATGTTTATAAATTGCTTACCTCTATGGCAAAAGCCGCTTATATTTCGACCAGTTTCTCTGTGCCTGATGTCTAGTGGAATATCGACAATATTTATATTATTTCTCAGTGCTTCTAATGTTATTTTAAATTCCATTCCAAAGTTATCAGGCAGACTGATGTCTTTCATGAAATGGAGCGGAATCAGCCTTTGACCGCTTAAAACTGAGTCAGAGGTCTGAGAAGTCAACAGATAGAGACTATTTCTAGACAAACTCTTTACCAATCCAAAGCCTCCTTTTTTTAAAGGCTTCGGATATACGGCTACCAACATAGCCTCATCATTAAACTTTGGATTCTCAACAAGCTTTTGCATTTCTATCGCACTGCCTTTTAAATCTGCATCTACTAGCAACACGTACTTATTTGTTACATAAGGCAACGCCAGTTTCACTGCATATCCCTTACCTCGATTTATTTCACTGTTAATAATTATTATCTTTTTTATACCTTTTAGCACTTCGAGAGTATTGTCTGTTGAACCGTCATTTACAGCGATTATTTCTGTAACTCTGTCTATTTTCTTTAATGCGTTGATGGTTTCTTCAATATT
>JAQSYB010000102.1 GCA_029256365.1 Clostridia bacterium | reverse complement strand
GTAAGATTTATAGAGCTTATGCCAATCGGTCAAGCGGGGCAATGGGCAAAAAAGCATTTTATATCCAATGGTGAAATCTTAAAGAGGGTTCCAGAGCTTCAGCCCATTCAAAGTGATGACCTCAGCAGTCCAGCAAAGTATTACAAGTTGCCGGGTGCAAAAGGCAAGGTAGGGCTCATTAATCCCATAAGCCACACCTTTTGCGGCAGCTGCAATAGAATTAGACTTACTGCGGATGGTAAGTTTAAGCCTTGCCTGCATACTGAAACAGAAATTGACATCAAAGAGGTGTTGCGGAGAGGAGACAGCTTGAAGCAGGTTATTCAAGAGACCATTCTTCAAAAACCTGCACAGCACAATCTGAACTGTCAAAACAACAAACCCATAGAAAGAGATATGTACCGTATAGGCGGTTAAGAATAAAGGAGGTAGTTTTATGAATGGAAGGGTAATCGCAATAAACATTAGTGAAAAAAAGGGAGTTCCAAAGAAAACCATTGAGTCTGGTGTTTTTCAGGTAGACCACGGTCTAGTAGGGGATGCCCATGCAGGAAATTGGCACAGACAAGTAAGCTTGTTGGGAATTGAAAGCATCAATAAAATGAAAGCATTGGGAATAGAAGGTCTATGTACAGGGAAGTTTGCAGAGAATCTAACAACGGAGGGCATCGTACTATATGAGCTTCCAGTTGGTACGAAGCTTCAAATAGGTGAAACAATACATGAAGTAACTCAAATAGGCAAGGAATGTCATACAAAATGTGCAATATTCCATCAGGTAGGCAATTGTGTCATGCCCACGGAAGGTATATTCACAAAGGTGCTGAAGGAAGGTACGATAAAATCAGGCGACATGATCAGCGTGATTGAGTAAAGAGATCGCTTTTGTATAAACCTTTGAAAATAGACGAAACTATTCATAGAAATCAAAGGTCGGTGAAAGAATGAATATACTTTTTTTAGTAATTAGTACAATTATCATGCTGGTAGGCATGGTTGGAATTTTTGTACCCATGCTGCCAGGTACTGGTTTGGTGTTTGGCGGTGCATTGCTTTATGCATGGAGTACCAACTTTCAAGTAATATCTATAGGCTATTTGGTCTTTTTTGCAGTGTTGGCTGCCTTGGCATGGGGGATTGATTATCTTGCCAGTATTCTTACTGCCAAAAAGTATGGAGCCTCTAAATATGGTATTATAGCCAGTGTTATTCTGGGTATAATCGGTTTGATACTATTCAGCGTTCCAGGATTGGTGATTGGACAGCTGACGGGTGTTATTTTGGGTGAGCTCTATTTTGGGAAGGATATGAAAATTGCATTTAAGTCAGGAATTGCCGTGTTTATTGGTTGGCTTTTGGGGAATACCGCCAAAATAGTGCTCTGCAGCATCATTGTTGCAGTCTTCTATTTTAGGGTATTTACATATTAGAATAAAAGACTTTACATAGAAATTGTGTAAAGTCTTTCATTATACATGGGGATTTGATTGCAGCTTTTTTTATGATAAGATTAAGTACAAGACTTATAAAAAAGATTAGGGTTACGTTATATCATTACACATAAACGGGTGGGGGTATAAATATGGATGAAATGTTCCTAAAGCAGCTTTTTAACAGTGTAAAGGATGGAGAGCTGCATATTGATGAAGCTGTGAAGCAGCTAAAGAAGCTTCCTTATGAAGATATGGATTATGTAAAGATTGATCATCATAGAAAAATCAGAACCGGCAAGGGCGAAGTGATATACTGTGCTGGGAAAACGCCAGAGCAATGTGCTTCTATATTTGAGAAACTGTTGGAATGCAACAGCAAAGCCATGGGTACCAGAGCAGATATGGCAACCTATCAAGTTGTAAAGGAAAGATTACCTGATGCCATATACCATGAAAAGGCAGCAATTATTACGATAGATAGAGCCGGTGAACAGCAGAGCAAAGGGAAGATTGTGGTCGCTACCGGTGGAACCTCAGATATTGCCGTAGCAGAAGAAGCTGCTGTGACTGCGGAGTTTTATGGGGATCATGTAGTAAGGCTTTATGATGTTGGAGTAGCTGGCTTGCATCGACTTCTTATGAATACGGACAAACTTCATGATGCCAATGTAGTAGTAGCAGTAGCAGGAATGGAAGGAGCCCTGCCCAGTGTAATTGCTGGTCTGGTGGATTGTCCTGTCATTGCTGTTCCAACCAGTGTTGGCTACGGTGCAAACTTTGGAGGCTTATCAGCCTTGCTTACTATGTTGAACAGCTGTGCCAGCGGTATTTCTGTAGTGAATATCGACAATGGCTTTGGAGCAGGCTTTTTGGCCAGTATGATAAACAAAAGATAATTGGGGGAGCGAGAATATGAAGATATTGTATTTTGATTGTTTTTCCGGAATTAGTGGAGATATGACATTGGGAGCATTGCTGGACTTAGGAGTAAGCCAGGAGCATCTGCTTGAAAGCCTAAAGGCATTGCAGCTTGAAGGTGAATATCATTTACATATCAAAAAGGAACTGAAAAATGGAATCATGGGCACCAAGGTAGATGTCATACTAGAGCATGAGCACGAGCATGAGCATGACCATGACCATGACCATGATCATGACCATAAACATGAGCACGAACATAAACATGATCATCACCACAGCCATGAACACCAGCATAGAAGCTATCAGGATATCGTAGCAATGATAGAGGGTAGCACATTAAATAATAATGTAAAAACCATCAGCAAAAATATTTTTACAGTAATTGGTGAAGCAGAGGGCAAGATTCATGGCAAACCCTTGGAAGAAGTGCATTTCCACGAGGTAGGAGCTGTTGATTCCATCATAGATATCGTAGGCGTTGCAATTTGCATAGATGCACTGCAGCCAGACCAAATTGTATTTTCTAAGATTCCATTGTCTAAGGGCTTTGTAAAATGCCAGCATGGAATGTTTCCACTGCCTGCCCCTGCATGCTTAGAAATATTGAAGGATGTACCCGTCTATTTCACAGATTTAAAATTTGAGTTGGTGACACCTACTGGAGCTGGTATCATCAAGGCCCTGGCAAATGGCTTTGATGACAGCGGGGAGCTGACCATAGAGAAAATAGGCTATGGGTTGGGCAAGAAGACCTATGAAAAGCCAAATGTATTGAGAGTATACCTATACGATAAAAAAAAACGAAACAATGAAGTTGTAGAAATAGATACCAATATAGATGATATGACGGGTGAACAGCTGGGCTTTGTAATGGAGCAGCTCCTAGAAGCAGGGGCTTTGGATGTCTATTTTACCGATATCCAAATGAAAAAGAATAGACCTGGTGTAAAGCTTTCTGTGCTCAGCGCCATGGACAAACAGCAGGAAATCACAAAGCTTTTGCTGACCCATACCAGTACCTTTGGGGTGCGGTATAAGCAAATGGAAAGAGCTATATTAGATAGAGACTTTGTTGAAGTTCAGCTAAAGCATGGAACAGTTCGCTGCAAGGTGGGCAAGCTGGATGGGAAAATAATCAAGGTGATTCCTGAATATGAAGACTGCAAAAGAATTGCCAAGGAGCAAGCTCTGCCAATTTTACAGGTATTTAATGAAGCTTTGGGATTGGCGGCAAATTATGACAAAATCATTGACAAAACGGGTACAATTAAATATACTATTTAGCAATACCATTTAAACATATAACTCATATAAATTCGGTAATAGGGTCCGAGAGTTTCTACCGCGCAACCATAAATTGTGTGACTATGAGTGATTTATTGCATTTAAGCGCATAATTCACTTATGGCGCTTTTTTTGTTTAACTTTTACAACAATTGCACAAATTAAAATGTGTAATTTAAATCTATTTATTTTTTATATAAGGAGTGAGAACCATGGAGAAGTTTCTAAAGGAAGGACTTACCTTCGATGATGTACTTTTAATACCGGCTAAGTCAGAAGTACTGCCTAAAAACACAGATGTAAGTACATATCTTACTAGAAAAATAAAGATCAATATACCTTTGATGGCAGCAGGCATGGATACCGTTACCGAAGCTAGGCTTGCTATAGCCATTGCAAGAGAAGGTGGAATCGGTATCATCCACAAGAATATGTCCATAGAAAAACAAGCTATGGAGGTGGACAAGGTAAAGAGATCGGAGCATGGCGTTATTGTTGATCCCTTCCACCTGTCACCTGAAAATATTATATCCGATGCCATGGAATTGATGGAGAGATATAAGATATCAGGGGTACCCATAACAGATAAGCAAGGGAAGCTGGTAGGGATACTGACAAACCGTGACTTAAGATTTGAAACTGACTTTTCAAGGAAAATAGATGAGGTAATGACCAAGGACAAACTTGTTGTGGCACCGGTGGGAACTAGTGTGGCACAAGCGGAGCAAGTGCTGAAAAAGCATAAGATAGAAAAGCTTCCTTTGGTTGATGAGCAGGGCTATTTAAAAGGTCTGATTACCATTAAGGACATAGAAAAAACCATTCAATATCCAAATTCCGCAAAGGACTCCAGTGGCAGACTATTGGCTGGTGCGGCAGTAGGTGTTACTGCTGACGTATTGGACAGAGTAGCGGCATTGGTGGCTTCAAAGGTGGACGTGATTGTTTTGGACACTGCTCATGGACATTCAAAGGGTGTTATTGATACTGTAAGAAGTATAAAGTTAAATTATCCAGGTATACAGGTTATAGCCGGAAATGTGGCTACTGCTGCAGCAACAAAAGAGCTCATCGAGGCTGGAGCAGATGCAATTAAGGTTGGCATAGGTCCTGGTTCAATTTGTACAACTAGAGTTGTTACAGGAGTTGGAGTTCCTCAAATTACAGCTATTTATGATTGTGCTTTGGAGGCTGAAAAGCATGGAGTGCCAATCATAGCAGATGGTGGCGTGAAGTACAGTGGTGACTTGCCAAAGGCAATCGCTGCAGGTGCCAGTGTAGTCATGATAGGCAGCTTGTTTGCTGGTACCGAGGAAAGCCCTGGAGATACAGAGATATATCAAGGCAGAAGCTATAAGGTGTATAGAGGCATGGGTTCTCTAGGCGCTATGGCTGAGGGCAGCAAGGATAGATACTTCCAAGAGAATGCCAAGAAGCTAGTGCCTGAGGGCGTAGAGGGCAGAGTGCCATTTAAGGGTGCTTTGTCAGAGACCATTTATCAGCTGATTGGTGGTCTTCGTGCAGGCATGGGCTACTGCGGTACCCATACCATCGATGACTTAAGAAAGAATGGACAATTTATGAGAGTAACTGCAGCAGGACTTAGAGAAAGTCATCCTCATGATATTCAAATAACAAAAGAGTCCCCAAACTACAGTCTGTAGCTTGAAGAATAAGGAGAGAAATTAGATGGAAAATAAAGAATTGGTACTGATTCTTGATTTTGGCGGGCAATATAACCAGCTGATTGCAAGAAGAGTAAGAGAAGCAAAGGTATACTGCGAGGTTGTACCTTATGATATCACTACGGAGCAGGTAAAGAGCAAGAATCCAAAGGGAATCATATTCACAGGCGGACCTGCCAGTGTTTACGAAGAAGGCGCACCGAAGTGTGAAAAGGAAATATTAGAGCTGGGAATTCCAGTTTTAGGAATATGCTATGGCGCACAGCTGATGTCCTACATGCTAGGAGGCAAAGTAGCAAGAGCGGAAAAGAGAGAATACGGCAAGACAGAAATGAGTCTAAAAGCCTCTGAGCTTTTCAAGAACGTACCAGAAAAAAGCATAAGCTGGATGAGTCATACCATCTATGTAAGTGATGTTCCAGTGGATTTTGAAATACTAGGCACTACAGACACCTGCCCTGTAGCAGCTATGGGCAACAAGGCAAAGAAGCTTTATGGCGTACAATTCCACCCAGAGGTAGAGCATACAGAGCATGGCACAACCATACTAAATAATTTCCTTTATGGCGTTTGTGAGCTTGAGGGCAGCTGGACCATGGGAAGCTTTATTGAAGAGCAGTTGGCTGAAATAAAGCAAAAGGTTGGCAGCAAAAAAGTACTTTGCGCACTGAGCGGTGGAGTTGACTCATCTGTTGCAGCAGTACTCGTACACAGAGCAGTGGGCAATCAATTGACCTGCATATTTGTTGACCACGGTCTACTTCGCAAGGACGAAGGAGATCAGGTTGAGACCATATTTAGAAAGCAATTTGACATGAATCTGATCAGAGTCAATGCCCAGGAAAGATTCTTAGGAAAGCTGGCTGGAGTGGGCGATCCAGAGAAGAAACGTAAAATTATCGGCGAAGAGTTTATCAGAGTGTTTGAAGAAGAAGCAAACAAGCTTGGAGATATAGATTATCTGGTACAGGGTACCATTTATCCAGACATTATAGAAAGCGGCACAAAAACAGCAGCGACGATAAAGTCACATCACAATGTTGGCGGATTGCCAGAAGATATGAAATTCAAACTCATTGAACCCTTGGGAACACTATTCAAGGATGAGGTGAGACATGTAGGCCTAGAACTTGGAATTCCAGCTGATCTTGTATGGAGACAGCCTTTCCCAGGACCAGGCTTAGGAATTAGAGTATTGGGTGAAATCACAGAAGAAAAGCTGCATATAGTAAAGGAATCCGATGCAATATTAAGAGAAGAAATCAAAAAAGCAGGTCTAGACAGAAGCATATGGCAGTACTTCACAGCCCTTCCAAACATCACAACAGTAGGTGTAATGGGAGACGAAAGAACATACTCACACACCATAGCAATCCGTGCCGTAACCAGCTCCGACGCAATGACCGCAGACTGGGCAAGAATACCATATGATGTGCTAGAGAAAATCTCCACAAGAATCGTAAACGAAGTAGAGCATGTAAATAGAATCGTATACGACATAACAAGCAAACCACCAGCAACGATTGAGTGGGAATAGAATAAAGCATAAATAAAAGTTCAATATTATCTAGATAATATTGAACTTTTTGTTATGTATATACCTGAAATGATACGTAGGGGCTGACCCATGTGTCAGCCCGCATATGTCATAGTAGTTTTATAATGAAGCAAAAAGAACCGTCTCCGGCACGTATCGTGAAATAGTACCATGTTTACTTGGTTTACATTAAATGGTATAATTTTCTAGGATTGAAAGGGAGGTAGAAAAATGTCAAAAAAACGAATATCAATATTGTTATGTCTTATTTTATCTTTTGCTTTTGTTGGGTGTTCACAGGTTAAGCCTGAAGATAGC
>JAQSYB010000101.1 GCA_029256365.1 Clostridia bacterium | reverse complement strand
ACCGGGAGAGTACTCCACATCAAATGGAATTTGTGATTTTATAAGTATGGCAATGAGTGCATCAAACTCAGCTATTTTTATGTTTCGCGCACTTGCCAAATTTGAGAACGCCGTCGATGTCAGCAATGTAATTAAATCATTGTTATTCCCTTTCATGAATCAGCCCTCCCTGCACTACATGATATGCTGAATAGATAAAAAATGTAATTGCTTGTTTGAATTTATTTTTATTTCGACAATTATTTCTGTATTTTTTGTCGAAATTGCTGTATTATTAAAGCTGAATAGAAGTATTTGACATATTATGAAATATAAACATGTTATATGAGGTGGTTAAATGCAGCTGGTAATAGGTGTTTGTGATGATAATTCTGTTCAGGTTGAAGCAATTTCGGATTTCCTAGTGAAAAATATCAAAGCATATAAGCTTCAAATTATCAAAGCTTTTAGTGGAGAAGAGCTGCTTTCAAGGTTGGAAAAGACAGCTGCGGATGTGGTTTTTTTGGATATTGAGATGAGTGGCATCAACGGCCTGGAGGTTGGTAAAAGAATAAAGGGCAAATACCCTGGAACAATTATCATCTTCATAACTGGCTATACAAAATTTGCCTTAGATGCTTTTAAAATAAGAACGATGGATTACTTAGTCAAGCCAGTAACAGAAAATAGGCTATCAGCCCTGCTGGATGACCTAATAATAAGATTAGATCAAATCAAATTTTATGAAGAGAGGAACAAAATTGTATGTTTTCGTTTTAGAGATAATATCATAAAGCTTAAATATAATGATATATTTTATTTTGAAAAACACCTAAGGAAGATCACCGTTTATTCGGAAAAAGGGGAGTTTTCTTTTTATGAAAGCATGGACAAGCTTTTGCAAAGGTTGGATTTGGAGCAGTTTGTTCGCTGTCACAATAGCTTTTTGGTAAATAAGACAAAAATACTAAGACTTGAAAATGACAGCATATACATCCAAGAGCTTAACAGAACGATACCTGTAAGCAAGAAAAACAAACTTTTGATTAGAGAAATCCTAGAGAAAAATCTATTTATATAGGGGGAATATGTTTATGGATTTTCAAATCTTAAACTATACAATAACCATAATAGATGCAACCTTGCTTCTGTATTTTGTATCAAGATTCCTGAAAAATATGAATGCAAACAAGAAAATGATTATACTTTCTGTGGCATTGATATCTTTCATAAATATTGCACTTGGATATGTTTCTGGAGATGGGAACCCTTTTACGTCTATTATGATGCTAGTATCTACAGGTATTATTTATAAGCTTGTTTTCAAGGAAAAGATAGTCAATATATACATGTACTTCTTTCTTGGTGTTTTGTTGATGTTTGTTGCAGAGGCAATCACCATACTCGTTGTACTGCCCTTTGGGATTACTCCAAACATGATGCATGAGAATTTTCAGGCACTTTTTATTGCGGGCTTGATTTCCAAGCTGGTGTATTTTGTTATAGTAAGATATTTTTTACCAAAGCTGAAATTATTTAAAGGCATCAGTAAAACCCTCGTTTATCAGATATTGTTGATTTGTATGTTTAATTTAATTATTATTTTTATGGCATTCTGGTTTTATAAGAATTCACAAATGGTGCTGATAAAAGAACACGGAAACGAATATATTGTTTTAACAACCTTGGGAGCATTGGTTTTCAGTGTAGGGATATTAAGTGTAACAAGGGGGATCATCAAACAAAGTCAAAAAGAAGCGGAGTGGTTGATTCGGGAAACGGAATACAAAAGACAAATGTTCTATTTAGGGAATATTGAAGATATGCTAAAGTCCATAAGGGCTCAAAGACATGACTTCAACAATCACATAAGCTGTATTTACGGACTGCTGCAGTTGAACAAGCCTGAAGAGGCCAAAAGCTTTATACAAAAAATGTCAGAGGATGCTTCTGCCTTTAATAATATAATAGATACGGGCAATCCAGTACTATCCTCACTGTTGAATACAAAGATTACAACTGCCCAAAGAAATAAGGTTGAAATGTATACAGATATCAAGCTGCCAGAGAAAATCAATATAGAGCCAATCGATATATCTATTATAATAGGAAATCTATTGGACAATGCATTGGAAGCTTGTGCAGTAGTTGAAAAAGGAGATAAAAGCATCGAGCTTGAGGTATATACAAATAATGGAAACTTAATCATACGAGTAAAAAATTCCAAATCGGAGTTTGTTCATACATGTGTTGCTGATGCTGACAGTGGATATACCAGCAAAGGGGATCAGGAAAACCATGGCTTTGGCTTGTTTAATATTCGGCATGCAGTGAGTAAGTATGATGGTATCGTTAAGTTTGAGGACAATGGAAACTATTTCTGTTCAAGTATTGCAATACCAATGAAGCTGTAATAGCTATATTGTCATCCTGGGACTTAAGATTCTTCACTGCGTTCAGAATGACAGGCTTTACAATTGATGATTCGCAAAGTCGTATAAATAAAAGCCCTGCAAGCATATCATACAAGTGCTTGCGGGGCTTTTTTCGCGAAAATATGTCAAATATTACATTAAAACGACCAATTATTACATATCTCTATCAAAGATAAAATGCATTTGGTATATTATACCTAATAAGTAATAGATAAGGATGTGAAGAGAATGTTGATTGATACCTTGTCTAGAAAATTGGTCCAAGGTATGTTGGATAAAGAAATCATTCAATTTGACGACTGGGAAATATATATGTATGGTTTGCAGCTCCTGATTTCTACTGTATTTAAGCTTACTGGATTTATGCTGATTGCTTCTATTCTAGGGTGGGTAGCGGAAGCGCTGATATTTCTCACTGTGTTTAGCATGTTAAGGGTAAATGCGGGTGGGATTCATGCACAATCATATCTGTTGTGTTTTGTTGCAACAGGCACGATGATGACTGCTGCAATATTGCTTTCAAAAGTCCTTTTAAATTACTCCGTATTAATACTGCCTGCAGCACTGACTATTGCAGTTACTTTGATAATAATATTTGCTCCTGTAGATTCGCCCAATAGAAGGCTGAATGAACAGGAGCGAAAATTAAATAGAACACGCAGCTTGGTTGTGGTGTTTTCTCTAACGGCTATTGTATTAGTAACCTATTTTATTTATCCACAAGTATTGGTGTTCTGCTATATCGCAGCTCTCGCTATGCTTTTTGAAAGCATAACGCTGACTCCGATATTTGCACATTAAATACAAAATAAAAGGAGGGACGCTATTATGAAAAACAAAGGAACAATACTCAGTATGTTGGCTGCATTTTCAGTATTATTAGCAGGAGCAGCATCAACAAACTCATGTTATCTTTGGATATATCAGCCGAAGTTTCCTGAAAAGCTAAGAAGGTTATAAGCTAGGAAGCAGTGAACCCCGACACCAATAAAGTGTCGGGGTTTACTATGTGTAAATGTAAATAAGATATCTTTTTAATTTGGTAAAGTTTGCCTTGCCTGGGAGTTCTATAACTGTTAATCTATATTGTAAGTTGGAGATGAAATAATGCCAATAGAAATATTATGATTTGTTGGGCATTTGGATAGAATAATAGAAATGGAATAAAAAGGGGAAGCGAGTTCATTATGGGATTGTCTGTAATGTTGTAGAAATTCGCAGGGTGGAGCCATGGACAAAGAAAGAGAGTATAAGATAAGAGCAGCCCGTAAGGATGAGCATATCAAGCTTTTTATGGAGACTGTACATGCAAGTGATAATGGATTTCGGGATATTGTTCTGCAAAACAATGCCTTACCTGAAATCGATTTTGGTGGCATCGCTACCAGTTGTAAATTTCTTGATAAGACAATAGATCTACCTATTATGATCAATGCAGTTACTGGGGGAACAGAATATACCCTGGATATCAATAAGCAGTTGGCAAAGCTTTCGAGAGAATGTAATATACCTATGGCTGTAGGTTCACAAACCATTGCCATAGAAAATAAAAGTATGCGTAACAGCTTTGGAGTCGTAAGAGAAATAAACGATTCTGGAATTGTGATAGCCAATATCAGTGCCAATAGCAGCTATGAAAATGTATGTGAGGCCGTTGAAATGATAGAGGCTGATGCAGTTCAGCTTCATTTGAATACGGCGCAGGAAATATGCATGGGTGAAGGGGATCGTCATTTTAAAGGAATATTAAATAATATAAAAAATATAGTAAGCAGCCTTCAAACTCCTATCATTGTCAAAGAAGTAGGATTTGGCTTATCCTTTGAAGCAGCAAAGAAGCTTTACAATGCTGGTGTAAGATATATTGATACAGGAGGCAGGGGAGGCACCAATTTTATTACAATAGAAGACCGGCGCAATCAGGAATTGGATTATTCATTCTTGAAGCACTGGGGCATATCCACTGCACAAAGCCTTTTGGAATGTAAAAATGTAAGTGGAGATTTGAAGGTTATTTGCAGCGGAGGGATTACAAAGGCTGAAGAAATTGTAAAATCAATTGCAATGGGTGCAGAATTGACCGGAATCAGCGGACTCATATTGAGGGAGCTGCTGGACAATGGTTATGATGCTGCAAAGGCTTGTATAGAAAGGCTGCAGTATGAAATGAAGGTATTCATGCTTTTGTTGGGTGCAGAAAACATAGAAAAACTCTCCCAGATAGAGTACCTATTAAAGGGAGAGCTTTATCAGTTTTATAAACAGAAGTTTTTATAGAAATAATGAATTTTCAAAGGAATATTTGCCTGGTAGCTCACCGGCAGTATTTCTTTTTTTTATACCAGCATTTCCAAGAACTTGCTGGCTGCCACTGACAAGGGAATGTTTTTATGGATTACTACACCCATATGCCTTTGGGGCACTGCTTCCTTGATGTTTAATTCAAAAACATCATCTTCCGATGCTGATTTGGCACAAAAATCCGGTACAAAGGCGATTCCCAGCCCAATTCTAGCCATATCCACCAACACATCAATGCTGCCCAACTCAACATCTGGATTGATTAGAACATCATAGCTGTTTAGCATACTGTCAAAGTAATCCCTGGTAATGGTGTTTTTCTCCAAAACCAACAAAGGAAGCTGTTCCAAATCCTTCAAGTGCAGCTCTTTGTTTTTGAGATGGGAATAAGCACTTCCTGCAATAAAGACATCCTGTACAGCTCGAGTATCTCGAAATTCCAGCTGCGGTGCATCCTTCGTCAAAGGCATATTCACAACACTAAAATCCACGCTTCCGTTTTTCAACAGTTCAATGCATTTAGAGGAGGTTCTGTTTGTCACTTTTATCTTAATACCAGGATATTTTTCATTGAATATTTTAAAGTAAGGCATTAGATAATACTTGCATATGGTATCGCTTGCACCAATCTTTATCTCACCGCTAACCAGTGAATTCATATCCAATAGTCTTTTTTCTCCTGACTTAATAAAGTTAAAGGCTTGTTCTACATAGGTATAAAGTGCTTGTCCTTCATGGGTAAGCTTTACACGTTTCGTATTTCGAAAAAACAAGGTGCAATCAAGCTTTAGCTCTAGCTGCCGAATGGCTTGGCTAACAGCAGACTGAGTGATAAAAAGTTTCTTTGCAGCAGCAGAGAAGCTTTTCTTATAGGCTACATAATAAAAGACTTTATAAAGCTCAAAATTGATATCCATGTATTAGAACTCCTTATAAATGACATTAGTAATATTAATTTTATTTATTAATTATACTATGTTAGAATTTAGCTGTAAAGACAAGGAGAGGTGATATCTCATGAATAAAAATGTAAAAAGAATATTTGTTGAAAAACAAAAAGAATTCGCCGCAGAAGCAAACAACCTATATGTAGAAATGAAGGAAAACCTCAATATAGAGAATTTACAAGAGGTTAGAATCATAAATAGATATGATGTGGAAGGCTTGGAGGACAATGAATTCTCATCAGCTGCCAACATTGTCTTTTCAGAACCTACAGTAGATAAAATATATTTCGAAACACTGCCTTTGCGTTCTTCTGAAACGCACTTTGCCATAGAATATCTGCCTGGACAATATGACCAAAGAGCAGATTCTGCAGCCCAATGCATTCAGATTCTAACGCAAAAAGACAGACCCTTGGTGAGGGCTGCCAAGGTCATCCTATTGAAGGGTGCTATTACAGAAATTGAATTAAAAAAAATTAAGAATTACTGTATCAATTTGTTGGATTCACGGGAAGCAGAGCATGCAAAGCCTGAAAAATTAGAAATGGAGATCATTGAAGCCGGGGAAATAGCGTTCATACAGCATTTTGTTGAGATGAACAATGAAGAGCTGCAGCTGCTGCATCAAAACATGGGCTTGGCTATGACCTATGAAGATTTGCTGTTTTGCCAGGAGTATTTTAAAAATATTGAGAACAGAAACCCTTCTTTTACCGAAATAAAAGTAATTGACACCTATTGGTCCGATCACTGCAGACATACAACATTTCTAACTGAAATCAAAGACATTCAAATAGAAGAAAACACCTATCAAGAGCCTATAAAAGAGGCATTCACCCTATATAATCAAGCAAGAAAAATTGTATATGCTGAGGAAGCCAGAGAAATCACTCTTATGGATATGGCTGTCATTGCAATGAAAAAGCTGCGCAAAGAAAACAAGCTTCAGGACTTAGAGGTTTCTGATGAAATCAATGCATGCAGTATTGTTGTTGATGTAGAGATAAATGGTATTTCTGAAGAGTGGCTTGTGATGTTTAAAAACGAGACCCATAATCATCCTACAGAAATAGAGCCCTTTGGTGGCGCTGCTACTTGCTTGGGTGGGGCTATTAGAGATCCTCTTTCTGGCAGATCCTATGTGTTTGGTGCCATGAGAGTAACTGGCAGCGCAGATCCAAGAGCTGCCATAGAGGCTACGATTCCAGGGAAGCTGTCACAGCGAAAGATTACAACTGGTGCAGCAGCAGGCTTTAGCTCTTACGGAAATCAAATAGGCTTGGCTACAGGTCAGGTTACAGAAATATATCACCCGGATTATGCTGCGAAGAGGATGGAAATTGGAGCAGTTCTGGGTGCAGCGCCCCGCAGGAATGTTAGAAGAGAAGTGCCTATGCCGGGGGATGTCATCCTATTGCTTGGAGGCAGAACCGGTAGAGATGGCTGCGGTGGTGCAACAGGCTCATCCAAGGAGCATGATGACAGCTCCATACGAAGCTGTGGAGCTGAAGTGCAAAAAGGAAATCC
>JAQSYB010000100.1 GCA_029256365.1 Clostridia bacterium | reverse complement strand
ACTTGTTTTTCTGGCTCTTGAATAGGTTGATCATCAGGCTTGTCCGTACTAGGCTTTGTTGTGTCTGGTACAGGAGTTTGAGGACTTGGATTTTGCTGTGTGTCTGGACCAATTAATAAGGCCGTCGTTACAGCTTCGTAGCTTACTGCAGAAATAATTATCAGTACTACTGCAATGATTAATAAGATTAGTTTTTTGTTTTTCATACAGCACCTCTCAACTTTTTTGGTATAGCTTGTCTACTACAAATATAAATTATAACAAAATATCTTTCCATTTAACATTATATCATGGTTTTCGACAGGTAAAGTATAAAATTTGTTTCACAACAATATGTAATTTCGACCATTTTTGAGTTAGAATATATTTTATAAGGTGTGATATATATCACTGATTAATTCTTATAGATTTAGTAGCATATACATGTAATACAAATTAACTAGTTCAAATGAAACTAGAATTTAAGGGGGACATGAAATGTTTTGTAATCAATGTGAACAAACGCCATCCATGGGATGTACAAAAATTGGTGTATGCGGTAAGAACGAGGATATCGCAGCGCTTCAAGACACGATGATATTTGGTTTAAAGGGTATTGCTGCTTATGCCACTCATGCAAGAGAATTAGGCTATAGCGATGATGAAATAGATGCAATTACTCACGAAGCTTTGTACATGAGTTTAACAAACTCAAACTTCAATTTAGAAGAGCATATTCATATGACATTAAAGGTTGGTACTGCCGCTGTGAAGGCTATGGATCTTTTGGACAGAGCTCATACAGCAAAATTAGGTGTTCCAGTACCTGTAACAGTATCACAAAATAAAATTGAAGGTCATTGCATAGTAGTTACTGGCCATAACCTTTTTGCTTTAGAAGAGCTTTTAAAGCAATCAGAAGGCAAAGGCATTAATATATATACTCATTCTGAAATGCTTCCAGCTCATGGTTATCCTGAGTTAAAAAAGTATGCTCACTTAAAGGGCAACATCGGCAAAGCTTGGTTTGATCAAAGAAAGCTATTTGAAGAGTTCCCAGGTGCAATACTTGGTACAACAAACTGCCTCATGCCAATCAAGGGCAGCTACGCTGACAGGTTCTTTACATACGGAACTGCTGGCCTAGAAGGTGCAAAGAAAATTCAGAATGATGACTTTATGCCATTAATAGAAAAAGCATTGTCACTACCTACTGCAAATATACAGTCAGATGAGACCTTGGTAACAGGTTTCCATCACAATACAGTACTTGGAATCGCACCAGAAATTATTGATGCTGTGAAATCAGGCAAGATAAGAAGATTCTTTGTAATCGCTGGCTGTGATGCGCCAACAAAGGGCAGAGACTACTATAGAGAGCTTGCTCTTTCACTTCCACAAGATTGCGTTTTATTGACTACATCCTGTGGCAAGTTCCGATTCAATGACCATGATTTTGGCTCAGTACCAGGAACCAACATCCCAAGATACATTGACCTTGGTCAATGCAACAACTCAGGTTCTGCTGCAAAGATTGCAATTGCTTTGGCAGAGGCTTTCGAATGCAGTGTGAATGACCTTCCACTCAGCATTGTACTTTCATGGTTTGAGCAAAAGGCTGTTGCTGTACTTCTTGGATTATTCAGCTTAGGTGTAAAGGATATCCGTGTTGGTCCAACTGCACCAAACTGGTTCACTTCCAATGTAGTAGGCGTTCTACAACAAAACTTCAACCTACAATTAACAGGTGATGCACAAGAAGACCTAGCAAAAATGTTAGGATAGTATAAAAAAATAGAAGCTGACCATAAAGGGAGTATTTATAGTGACGGTTCCTGTCATACTGAGCGACAGCGAAGTATCTTTCAAAGATTCTTCACTGCGTTCAGAATGACACCGTTCTATAAGTACTCACGAAATATGGTCAGCTTTGTTTATTTTCCGTGTTTTTTCTTGACAACCTTGAGTCGGAAGAAATCCTCCCGCTCCTTTTCCTCCAACACGTCTGTTATTGCCTTTACAATGCCTTTATATTTGGGGATTTGTATATTCTGAAGCGCATTGGCTCTTTTTTGCGTTCTCTTGACCTCCATGGCCAGCTTGTAAACTGAATCTTCAATCTCAGACAACTCGAACAAAAGAGTCTTTACCTCTTGGAACTTTTTAAAAGCCACATCCATTGCTGTATTGGTGTCATAGAAGCTATAATAACGCTGCAAGTCCATTTCCTTGTATTGTATTTCAGGTATCTCCACTCCCATTATGCTTTTATCTAAGATATTAAAATCTTCAACCTCTGGCACCGACTGTGAAATTTGTACGACATTGGATATGCCCATTGTAATATTTGCAGTCTTTAATGCTTCATAGGCTTCACCGAATAAAACAGATACCTTGTTCTGTACCTCTTCCGCTTTGTCAATAAAGCCCATCATAGTCATAATCAGTACATTTCTTTTTTTATCCAATAGTTCAAAGCCCTTCAGAGATAAATCCAATGTGCTTTTTGCTGCGATTAGATTTGTTTTGGTAAATGCTATATTTTCTTGCATCATATTTACCCCTTATAATACTTGTCTATCAGTTCAGGCTTTATTCGTGTAAGCTCACCCTTCGGAATTGCAACAAGAATCTCCCACATAATATTTAGTGTTTCTTCTATGCTTCGATTGGCATCAAAGCCTTGGTTAAGAAGCTTACTTTCAAACAGTCTTCCAAACTCCAAGTATTTTTTATCCAAATCTGATATATCCTCTTCTCCTATAACCTGTGCCAAGGCTCTTACTTCTTGTACATGGGTATAGGCTGAAAAAACTTGATTGGCTACATCAGGATGATCATCTCTGGTATATCCTTCCCCTATGCCATCCTTCATAAGTCGTGAAAGAGAAGGCAATATATTTACTGGCGGATATATATTTTTTTGGAATAGTTCTCTGGATAATATGATCTGCCCTTCTGTTATAAAACCGGTTAAATCTGGAACTGGATGAGCAATATCATCGTTTGGCATTGTTAGTATGGGTATTTGTGTAATACTTCCTTTGGAATTCTTAATCATACCAGCTCTTTCATATAAGCTGGCCAAGTCAGAATACAGATAACCCGGGTAGCCCTTTCTGGAAGGGACTTCTTCTCTGGCAGAAGAAATTTCTCTCAAGGCTTCTGCATAGCTGGTCATATTTGTCATAATAACAAGAATATGCATATCATGTTCAAAGGCTAAGTATTCTGCGGCAGTCAAAGCACATCTTGGTGTAGTAATTCTCTCTACAATGGGATCGTCCGCAAGATTTACGAACATGACAACCTTATTCAGTACTCCAGACAGCTCAAATTGTTTTCTGAAAAATTCAGCTTCATCGTGTTTGATGCCCATAGCTGCAAATACGATTGCAAAGTTTGATGTATCATCTCCAGAAATTTTTGCCTGTTTTACAATTTGTGCGGCAACATCATTGTGCGGCAATCCATCTCCAGAGAATATTGGCAGCTTTTGACCTCTAATTAAGGTAGTCAGCCCATCGATGGAGGAAATTCCTGTTTGAATATAGTCCCTAGGATACTTTCTAGCTACGGGGTTAATAGGGCGCCCCCCTATATCAAATTTCTCATCTGCATAAAACTCTGCCTGGTCTATGGGATCTCCTATGCCATTAAAAACTCTTCCCAATACTTCCTTAGAAAGAGGTATTCTCATAGGTGTACCAGAAAATGCAACACTAGAGTTGTTAAGTGAAATACCTGATGTCCCCTCAAATACCTGAATAACCACTCTATCTCGGTTTATCTGAACGACTCTGCCTTTCTTATGCAGCTTGTTTTCTACCACAATATCTACCATTTCATCATAGGATGCTTGTTTTACACCACTTAAAACAATGAGCGGGCCATCTATTTTATCAAGCTTCAGATATTTCAGCTTCATTTTGGGCACCTCCCTTTTTATATGTTCGCTCAAGGGAGCTGTAATATTCAGTAATTTCCTTCATCAATTGTTCCAGCAGCTCCAAATTTTCCTCTGAAACCTTGTATTTCATTGTGATTATCTTATAAAATAAGTCTTCATTCTTTATCTTGGATATTGGCATCCCCTCTTTGATGCACTTATTCGCAGCTTCATAGAGGGTATCAATTACTGTAAGCATTTTGTACTGCTTGTTTAAGGAGACGTTGGCATCATCCTTATGATATGCATTCTGCTGCAAATAGCCTACCTTAATCACCTTGGAAATCTCCAATATCAAGCGTTGGTCATCAGGTAGTATATCCTCACCTACCAGCTTAACGATTTCTAACAGCTTGCGTTCTTCTTGAAGAATACTCAACATTTTAGCACGCAGCTCCATCATATTCTCTGCTATGTTTTCTTCATACCACTCTTTTAAAACACTTACATATCCACTGTAAGAATTGTGCCAATTTATTGCGGGATAATGCCTAGCATAAGCCAAAGCTTTGTCTAGGGCAAGGAAGGTACTAACCACACGCTTTGTATTTTGCGTTACTGGTTCTGAAAAGTCCCCTCCCGCAGGAGATACCGCTCCTATTATAGTGATCGAGCCTTCTTCACTGCCTAGGGTTTCAACATAGGCTGCTCTTTCATAAAATTGGGCTAATCTAGAGGGCAGGTATGCTGGATAACCTTCCTCAGCCGGCATTTCTTCTAATCTGCCGGAGATTTCTCTCAGTGCTTCCGCCCATCTTGAGGTTGAATCTGCCATAATGGCAATATGATAGCCCATGTCTCTATAATATTCGGCAATGGTTATTCCTGTATAAATGGATGCTTCTCTAGCCGCAACCGGCATATTAGAGGTATTTGCAATAAGCACCGTTCTTTCCATTAAGGACTTATTGCTTCTAGGGTCAATAATCTTAGGGAAGTCTTCAAGAACTTCCGTCATTTCATTGCCTCTCTCACCACAGCCAATATATACAATCATGTCTGCGTCACTCCATTTTGCCAATTGGTGCTGTGTGATGGTCTTTCCTGTACCGAACCCTCCAGGAATAGCCGCCGTACCTCCCTTTGCCAAAGGAAAAAATGTATCAATAACTCTCTGTCCTGTTACCAAAGGTTTTTCAATGGCTTTTTTGCTTTTGACAGGTCGGGCAGTTCTTACAGGCCACTCTTGATAAAGCCTTAAAGGAATTTCATCCCCATCTTCATTGACCAGTCTAACAACTGTATGCTCGATATTATAGCTTCCGTCCTTCTCAGCAAAAACCACCTTGCCCCGTGCTTTTGGAGGAACCATAAGCTTATGCAATATCATTGAGGTTTCTTGTACCGTTGCATAAACGCTGCCCTCTTCTAAATAATCACCTGTCTTGACAGTGATATGTGCATCCCATAATTTATCCATGTCGATAGAAATCAAGCCAATACCTTCTGGTATAAAGGCTGATCCTGTTTCTGAAATTCGCTCTAAGGGTCTTTCAATCCCATCAAATATATTGCTAAGTATTCCCGGTCCCAATTTGACTGAAAGAGCTTTTCCTGTGGAAATTACTTCCTCACCCCATTCAAGTCCGGAGGTTTCTTCATATACCTGGATGGTAGCATTTTCATTTTCTACAGATACTACCTCTCCAATCAATTTCTTTCGCCCGATTAAAACCATTTCTCTCATTTTTAAAGACTCAGCATTTTCTGCTTTTACTACAGGTCCATTTATAAATATGATCTTAGCATTTGAAATTTCGCTGCTCATAAGCTGCTCACCTCATTATATCTGCGGGTTATAGCCGCTCCTACTATATCTTTTTTTTCTTCAATCAGTGCTTTTATAGTCAGATCCAACTGTAGAAGCTCTTTCTTATCCTCTGCTATCATTCCACCTATTATATTGGTAGAAGCTTTTTTTATTTCAAATTCAATCTGTTTATTGGCCTTTGAAAGCTTATCGCTTATTATCTGTTCCGCCAAGGGAATATCCTTTTCCATTACATAAAAAATGATTTGCTTAGACTGATAAAAAGCCTTCATGATTGACTCCATATTGTTTTCCAAATAGGTCTTATATTCATGAGTATCAGTAAATGCAGCTGCTAAGTCCTGCAGCCTTTTCATTATCTTTTGGATTGCTTGTTGTTTCTGATAAACTTGCATTTGCTGCTGCTGATTTTTTGCTTGCGCAATGAGCTTTATCTTTTCTTTTTCCGCCTTTGCAATTGCAATCTCCATAAGCTCCTTTTTTCGTTTCTCCATTTCAAGCTTAAGCTTCTCAAGCTCGTTCTTGTGAGTTTCGGCAAGCTTTTGTCTTTTTTCCGAGGACTGCTCTTCAATATTTCCAAATATCAACTTGCTGAATATCTCTATTTTATCCTCAATCGTAACTGACATTTTCAACACCTCATATCTTTAAGCCTATAGATTCCTTTATATAATTTGTGATATAATCCGCTCTTCTTCTTTCTCCATGACGATCCGGTATCACTGTAATGATTGGTTTGCTTGCATCCAGTCTAATTTCTTTTACTTCCTCCTGCACCATTTCAGCCAGAAGCTCTGTCATAATAATAATTCCCATATTATTGTCCGCAGTAGCCTTTTCCAAGGCTTGTATCACCTCTGCCTTTTCATGCACAAGTATGCCTTTTATTCCTGCCAATCGAAGACCTGTTATGGTATCAATGTTATCGCTAATTGCAAAAAACTTCATATACGTTCCTATAATCTTCCTAAAATAATGATGGAAATAATCAAACCATATATTGCGATCCCTTCTGCCAAGCCAACAAATATAAGGGTTTTTCCCAGAATCTTCGGATTTTCAGATACTGCGCCTAAAGCGGAGGAACCTACTGAGCCTACGGCATATCCCGCTCCAATAGTTGCAAGTCCTGTTGAAAGTCCTGCGGCAAGAAAGCCCATGCCTGCGCCTTCAGAATCGGCTGCCCATGCAGTTACAATATCTGGTATAAGCACCAGCATAAATACCAATATAAATCCTGCATAAACAGCAGTGCTTGCCTTAAGTGCTTTGATCACCTTGCTGCCATTTTGATTTTCATTTGAGCAATACAATGTAAAGCCCGTACCGATTGTTAAAAGAACGATGGATATTGCAATTCCTAATATAATATACATTCTTTACCTCCTTATGATACTGTTATGAATAATCTTCATTTGAATTTAATTGTACAGGTTTGTATGGAATTCCATAACCAGAATAATATTTGCTGAATAGCTCATAGTATTCCAACCTCAGACTTTGTATAAATACAATCAAGCCCTCCAAACCGATTATAACAATGTTGCCAATAATCAATACTCCTAC
>JAQSYB010000099.1 GCA_029256365.1 Clostridia bacterium | reverse complement strand
ACGACTGGTATCCCAAGCTCAAGAAGCTGAGTTGTAAAAAATAAACTTCTGCTTAAGTTCGTCGCATCAACAATGTTAATAATTACATCTGGATTTTCGTTTTTAACGAAGTCCCTCGTAATGTTTTCTTCCGAAGTAAAAGGCGACATTGAATATGCTCCAGGAAGGTCAACTGCTATCATAGCAGTATTTCCCTTAACAAGGCTCTTCTTAATTTCCCCTTCCTTCTTTTCAATCGTTACACCTGCCCAGTTACCCACCTGCTCAATTCTACCTGTTATTGCATTAAATAAAGTCGTTTTTCCACTATTCGGATTTCCCGTAAGTGCTACTCTCATAAGATCCCTCCATATTAAACATAATATTGTTAGCCCCGGCTAACTCGTTGTGTATAGTAGCTTCATAAAATTTATAAAGTTATATATTAAAGTTAACCCAGGTTAACTTCGTTGCCAAAAAAATATTTATACAATAATCGCTTCAGCTAAATCCTTATCAATACTATATCTTGCGTCCTTTACAGAAATGGCATAAGTTTCACTAAGTACTGATAGCACTGTCACTATTTCACCCTCGTAACATCCTAATGTAAATAAAAAGTTCTTAAGCTCTTCATCATTGGTCTTCACTTCTTTAATAATGTACTCTCTGTTAATCTGTGCCTTTGCCAAACTTGTCACTTCACTAGCACACCTTTCCATCCTTTGATTGGTTCGTAATACTATTTTACTGCTAATTGCGTTATCCACATCTATCCCCCCAAAGTCTACATCTTCTATACATCAATATTGTTCTTTTTTAAATAGCTTTTGATAGCTTCTAACATCTCATCACTCACAACATGTTCTATTTTACATGCATTGCTACTAGCTTGTTCTACCGACAATTGAAGTGAATGCTCAAGAAATCGTTCTATCAAGTGATGATTATTATATATTTTCTCAGATAGTTCTCTGCCTTTTTCAGTTAATGTAATCGTCCCATACTTTTGCGTATTAACATATCCTTGGTCTTTAAGATATTTGATCGCCTTTGTTACACTTGGTTTTGACACACCCAGACGGTTTGCGATCTCTACCCCATGTGCATGACCGTGGTTGCTTTCCAATATGTAAACTGTCTCTAGATACATTTCCATTGATTCGTTATTACTCACTTTACCCTCCAATAAATACAGGTAATCTTCGCAATCTAAAAGTTAACTTAGGTTAACAATTTTATTCTATACCTATAAACCTACCTTGTCAAGAAGAAATCTCCCAATAAAATCTATTTACAAGATGCATATGTTGTAATTACTTTACTCATCACCTATGGGTATATTATTTATATTCTTCATACTCCTTGCCAAACATTTATGCTAAGTGGCGCTCCACTTGCTTTATCAGGATATGGATTTAAATAATACAGCTTATCAAAACTGTCAATGTAACTATGTTGGAATACGCTAAAAACAAATCAATAAACATCAGATCAAATCCTACAAAAGCAGGATTTCTACTTAGCTTATAAATACCTTCTTTGATCAATCTTGTCTTTATACTTTTATCTATTCCTACACGTGTAGAAGCCTTCATAGAAATAGCAGCCGTAACAAGATAAAGACCTTCAGTATTTACCAAAGGTCTTTATTAGTAATATAGTTTAATATTTATATTTGGAATTCTTTTAGATGACAAATATCTGCCCAACCAATCTTATCATAAAGAATTGCTATATAATTACTTGCCACATTCATCTATGTATACCAAATTATATTATTTGTTTCGACTTTCTTCTTCAAAATACTTCACAACTCCCGAAAAGACTGACCATGCCAAACGTTCTTGGTAATGCTCCTGCTTCAGCAGCTCCTCTTCCTCTGGATTGGATAGAAAGCCGCACTCTACTAAGACTCCGGTTATGTCATTGTCCTTGAACAAATAGAGATCGTTTTTTGGTTTAATTTTTCTATCATTGCCTCGATCAATAACAGAAAGCATTTCTGCCTGTATGTACTCTGCAAGCTTTCTGCTCTTTTTATCACCTTCCTTGTAGAAGGTCTGTGCACCATAATATTGATTTTGTGGAAAGCTATTTAGGTGTATACCAATTATTAGGTCTGCTGCACTTTCTTTGAATTGTTTTTGTCTATTCAGTAAATCCTCCAGCTTTCTGCCTGTTCTTTTGGTTTCGTCATACAAGCCAGTGTCATCTTCTCTAATCATCAATGCAACACCGCCTGCTTGCTCAACAAGCCGCCTAAGCTTGAGAGCGATGGCCAGGTTAATATTGTCTTCCTCCGTTCCGGTATACCCAATGGCTCCATTGTCCCTTCCACCATGACCGGCATCGATGATTACCACCATATTCTTAATCGGTATGGATGCTGTATCTACTGCATCCTGTGAAGCATAAGCAAAGCTGGCTGCAAATACCAATAACAACATGATTCTATACATAACACGAGACAGAAGTCTCCTATTTAATACATAAACCTTCAATTGCATCACCTCTTTTAAGTATTCATTTTATTGATATTTTAGGAATTGTTGCAATATGCATGGTTATATTTTTTATCGTATAATTTATTAAGTGAAACCTTAGCAACAAAGTCTTTATACTCGAGATATGATCCGTGATATGAAGGATGGCGGAGAATCTACGCCGATGGAGAATTGATATACAAGGATGGAAATTTTATAATATAGGTCTAAATAAATAGAGGGTCGCTGTAAGCAGCGACCCTTAATTGTTTTCGTAGAGTTCTATTAATTTTTTACCTTCCAGTCTAGCATGTTCTATGACATCTTCTCTATTTTCTACCTGGATTCTATCCACATCCGCTACCGTAATCGTTCCTGTCAGTTTTGCGTTGATGCATTTATGGAATATATCCAAAACCTTAAGCGTACAATCAAAATAGCTCTTTTCTTGAGGCGGCCCTCCTGTGCAAATTGCAAAACCCAATCGCCGCTTCCTGCTTATCACACTGCTGTCAATTACATATTTCGCTGCCCATACTGCTTGTGTTCTATCTATAAAAGTCTTCAACTGTGCTGTAACACTGTGAAAATATACAGGGGTGGTGGTGATTACAATATCTGCATCGTCTAATATCTTGTATGCTTCTTGCATATCGTCCTGTATGACGCATCCAGTCTTTTTTGCGCATGCATTACAGCCCCTGCAAGGTCGTATATCCTCATCAGCAGTATAGATATGTCTTACTTGGTGCTGCTCAACCTTCATCCCTTCTAGTACTGCCTCCAGCATCCTGTCGCTATTATGATTTTTCCTCGGACTGCCGTGAATAGCTGCTATTTTAATCATTGTCCCGCTTCCTTATCTCTTGATGGTTGAGTTTGTCAGCAATATCTTGAATCCTCTGACCTTTTACCATTAAGTCAGGTGCGATTTCCAGCAATGGAATCACAACAAATGCTCTCTCCGCAATTCTAGGATGGGGAATCGTAAGTCTATCTGTATTGCTCTCATATTCCTCATACAATAAAATATCAATGTCTATGGTTCTAGGACCCCATCTAATCAATCTTTCACGCTTTAGCTGCTGCTCTACCTCATTGCATAGAGTCAATAGCGCATCGGGGCTTAACTCTGTTTGTATTTCAGCTGCAATGTTTAAAAACCAATCCTGATCAGCATAGCCCACAGGTGCAGTTTCGTAAAAAGAAGAGATGTTCAGTACTTGCAGATTACCATGACTTTGAAGCAGTCTGAGTGCTTCCTCAATATTGTCCTTGACCTTTCCTATGTTTCCGCCCAATCCCAGATATGCTTTAGGCATTTCTCTTTCTCCTTATTTCAACAGCAAAATAATCAAATATCCCTTTCACAGGAGCTTCTGGTTTCTTTATCGTAAGTTCAATTTCCTGAACCTTATCATGCTTCTGCAATATTTCATTTGCTATGTTTTCTGCCAAAGCCTCCAACAGCTTGTATTGCTTCGTTGTCACTTGATGTTCAATAATCTGATGCACCTCTGCATAGCTTACGGTATCCACTACATCATCACTAAGTCCGGCAGCTTTTAAATCTACATACAACACTGCATCTACCAGAAACTTCTGTCCCAGCTTGTTTTCCTCTGGCAATACGCCATGAAAGCCATAAAAGCTCAAATTGCTCAACCATATTTTATCCATTGCTTTTCCATCCTCTCACTGCAGCATCGGTAACCTTTGCTGCTCTAAGATTCTCTATTACGTCATGCACTCTCACAATGTCAGCGCCTTGTATGATGCCCATTACTGTGGTTGCAATGGTACCCTCTACTCTTTCTTTGGGCACCAAATCAAGTATTTTGCCTATGAAGGATTTTCTTGAGGTCCCCAAAAGTATTGCACAGCCTAAGTCATTTAGCTCTCCCAGTCTTGCCATAACCACTACATTTTGCTCTGCGGTCTTGCCAAAGCCTATTCCGGGGTCTAGTATCATGTTTTCCAGCTTCATCCCTGCCTGTAAACCTAGGTCAATTGAGTGTCTAAGAAAAATGCACATTTCCTCCATGATATCTCTGCTATACTCTGTACCAAGCTGATTGTGCATGATGACTACAGGCACTTGATATTTGGCCGCAATCTGTGCCATTTCAGGGTCTTTTTGCATTCCCCAGATGTCATTTATGATATGAGCCCCTGCTTGTATCGCCTTTTCTGCCACAGAAGCCTTATATGTATCAATAGAAATAGGTACATCAATTTCCTTTGCAAGTCTTTCTATTACAGGAATTACCCGCTTTATCTCATCTTCCTCTCCAACCTCTGCCGAGCCTGGCCTGGTAGATTCTCCCCCTATATCTATGATGTCAGCACCATCCGCCACCATCTGCTTAGCGTGCTTTACAGCTGCTTCAACATCAACAAAATCACCACCATCAGAAAAAGAGTCCGGAGTAACATTTAATATTCCCATGATGTAGGTTCTTTCCCCAAGGTTTAAAATGTGTTTCCCTGCCTTGATAGGGGATTTTCTATGTACATTCAGCAAAATGTTTCGCATATTCTATCTCCTGCTGTTTATTAGTGACATCACTTCTGCACGCGCAGCCACATCTTTGTTGAAGAAACCTCTTACTGCAGAGGTAACTGTTTGAGATCCAGGCTTTTTTATCCCTCTCATGGTCATGCACATATGCTCTGCTTCTACTACTACCACTACACCATAGGGGCTGAGAGCCTCCATTAGGGAATCTGCTATGGTAGCTGTAATACGTTCCTGCAATTGAGGCCTCTTTGCAACTGAATCTACTATTCTAGCCAATTTACTTAGACCACATAGTCTGCCACCTTTTGGCAGATAAGCAACATGAGCCTTCCCAAAAAAAGGCACTAGGTGATGCTCGCATGTAGAGTAAAAAGGAATATCCTTTACCAAAACCAGCTCTTCGTACTTCTCTTCTTGAAAATATACCTTTAGATGATCCTTTGGATTTTCATTTATGCCTGAAAATATTTCTTCATACATTCTCGCAATTCTAGCCGGTGTATCCTTTAGACCCTCTCTATCAGGATCTTCTCCAATGGCCTCCAAAATATCTCTAACGGCTCTTTCTATTTTTTCTTTATCCATAGCTTCTACCTCATCACTGTTATTTATTTGATGTTGGATAGCCTTGGACAGCTATCTCAACAAGTTTTTCATATTCATTATAAATCTTTTTTATTATTTTGTATTCATCTATATGATAGATCTTGTTATCCACATGATAAACAGGCATAATACCCATTAAAGAGTTTGTAACAAATACTTCATCTGCCTGCAGCAGCTCTGCAAGCTCATAGCTGCCTTCTAAGAGCTCAAGACCCAATCTACCGCATATTTCTATGGTTTGCCTGCGGGTTATTCCCTCTAGTATGCCACAGCTTATTTCAGGGGTATAAACACGATTGGATTTTATCCAAAATATATTTGAAACTGCGCCTTCACAGATCTTGTTATATACGTTTAAAAACAAAGCCTCATCATAACCTTGATGCTTTGCTGCCTCTTTGGCAAGAATGTTTTCTGCATAGTTCAGGGATTTCATATAACAAAGGGGTGACTTCGGATTTCGCATAATTGTACTTGTGCCGAGAGAAATCCCCTTCTTCACCATAGACTCATCACGGGTATAGTGTGACAATGTCATAATTGTGGAATCCTGCTCTACATCTCTGAAACAGATGACTTTAAGTCTTCCCTCAGCAATGCTGCAGGCTTCTGACAGCTTGATTGCCTGTGTGTAAATTGCTTCAACATCCAGCTTCAGTTTCAACCCTAGCTTACTGCAGCCCTCTGATAGACGCCGATGGTGCATATCCACAAAGCAGGGAACTCCTTTGTGGATCAGAATTGTCTCAAATACTCCATATCCATATTGAAAGCCTTGACTCGCAGTCTGTATACTGGCCTCTTTTATTCGATTATCATTATAATAAATAACCATCCTTACACCTATTTCTCATTGCGCAATGTTTTAAAAAGCGCTCTTGCCTTATGAAGTGTTTCCTCATATTCCAATTGAGGGTCTGAATCCCAGACAATGCCCCCTCCGGCTTGAAAATATGCTGTACCCTCTTTCATCACGATTGTTCGTATTGCAATGTTTAAATCCATAGTGCCATTGAAGCCTAAATAACCTATGCTGCCAGTATATATGTTGCGCTGTGTAGGTTCCAACTCATCAATAATCTCCATGGAGCGAATTTTGGGTGCACCAGTTATGGAACCTCCAGGAAAAGTCCCTTGTATTACATCGATTGCATCAATATGATCCTTCATTTCTCCTGTAACAGTAGATACAAGATGGTGTACTGTTGCATATTCCTCTGGATAAAAAAGCTCTGGCACCTTTACTGTACCAATCTTTGAAACCTTACCAATATCATTTCTCTCCAAATCAACTATCATGAGAAGCTCACTTTTATCCTTTTCACTGGATAGCAGCTCCTCTTTGTTTATCTTGTCCTCTTCCGGGGTTCTGCCTCGTGGCATAGTCCCTTTAATGGGTCTGGTCTCTATCATGTGATCTTGAATTTTAACAAAGCGTTCTGGGGAGCTGCTTAAAATATGTCCCTCACCAAAGCTCATATAACAGGCAAAGGGCGCTGGATTCAGCTGTCTCAATCTGCTGTATATGCTAAAAGGTGCTTCCTTGGTATGACACACAAAGCGCTGTGTCATATTTGCTTGATAGATATCTCCTGCTCTGATATAGTCCTTGATGCGCTGTACAGCTTTCATATAGCCTTCCTTTGTAAAGTTTGACTGTATTTCGCTGCATGACATGCC
>JAQSYB010000098.1 GCA_029256365.1 Clostridia bacterium | reverse complement strand
ACCTTAAATATTTTCTCAAATACCCTCTTAAAATCATCTTTGGTATTCAATGCTCCATTGTCCACTGCATGTAAATGGCCAAAATCAATGGTAGGAATTAAGCTGTCATCAATTAAGCACAGCCGCATCACTTCATCTAAGGAGCCTATCTGGTTCTTCTTGCCCATGGTTTCTGGACATATATGTACTTTCGAGTGATTTGATTTTAGCTTTTCTACTATTTTATATAAATTTCTATAGGCTCTTTCAAAGGCCTCATCACGATTGGCTTTATTTGGAGAACCTATATGTACCACAACTCTGTCAGCTGATAAGTATTCTGCAGCTTCAACGGTATCCAGTATGTACGTCTCCGATTTCTGAATCAATTCTGGATCTATTGAAGCCAAGTTTATAAAATAAGGAGCATGTACACTTAATTTAATGTTATGCTCCTTCGCAATGGCTCCAAGTTTTTGTGCAGTTTCAGGACCTACTCTAACACCTCTTGTACAAGAGTATTCATAGGCATCTAGCTCCATATCTTTGAGCCATTTTGGCATCTCTAATGAGCTTTTGTGCCCCTGCTGATAAAATAATTCAGAATTTCCCGATGGACCAAACAGTATCATAGCTGCTCCTTATAAGCTTAATGCTTTGATTATTTCATTTACAGTCTGTTGTATACTGAGATTAGCTGTATGGATTGTTACATCTGCTTTTTTATATGTGCTGTATCTGGATCTCAACAATTCCTTCAGCTTTTCTTCTTCAATAGTATCTCCCACCAATGGACGAAACTTACCTTTTAAATTTTCTAATATTTTCTCAATGGGTGCATCAAGAAATACTGTGATGCCAATCCCTTTTAAGACATCCAGGTTATTATGATACATCACAGCCCCACCGCCCACTGAGACAATGTGATTGTCCAAAGCTTGCAGCTTCTGAATTGCTTGCTTTTCTAATTCTCTAAAGTAAGCTTCTCCTTTGGAACTAAAAATCTCTTTTATGGAGATATTCTGCTCCTTCTCAATCATTTCATCTGTATCAATTAGCTTAAAACCCTTTTGCAGTGCCAATTCTTTTCCTATTG
Organism: Clostridia bacterium; assembly: GCA_029256365.1. Classification (GTDB taxonomy): domain Bacteria; phylum Bacillota; class Clostridia; order Lutisporales; family Lutisporaceae; genus GWB2-37-7. The sequence continues at coordinate 6,544 of JAQSYB010000098.1, read as the reverse complement.
TCGTTTTTCCGCTTCCCATAAAGCCTATTAAAACAATGTTCATTGCTATACCTAGTGTTTTGGGCTTTTACTTACTAAAAGTGCAGCCTTAATGATTGCAGTTTCTACATCTACCTCAAACTGCTGTTCCAATTCACTAAGCTTTGTGTATAGTTCACCCGTATCTGTCACTACATATTTTGCTGGTATATCATTTAATGCAATGGCCATAATGTCCAAGCGACATTTCTCACACTGACAGACATTCAACAAATTCAGAATAGGGTCTATTTTTTTCTTTATAACCTCTTCCATGAAATTCTTTAATTTATACATTATAAATCCCTCCAATAATCTATTATTTCATTTCTTTATATCCACTAAACAACTTTAATGCTTAGGAAACCACTCTTCTAAAAAGGATTTTCCTTTCCATACACGCCTTCAATGCTCCATTCAAAAACGTCCCCTTCCTGCTCAAAGGGCTTTGGTACGGAATAAAAGTCTAATGTAAGATCGCAGGTTAATACGTTATTAAAGTTGTCCGCCATATGAAGCTCTCTCACTGTAATGCTTCTATTTTCTGACTCAATATCAGCTAGAAAACTGTATATCTGGTTGTAGCTCCCTCTTAAAGAAAGTGCTGCTGTCATTTTATAAATATTGACTGTCTCTTCTTCCGGGATTTCTTTTTTCTCTGCTGGCTTAATCTCTGGAAGCTTATTGCTATACAATTGTCTCACCAAGTCTTCTAATTCACTTATCTGAGGAAGCTCTGCAGCTTCATCTTGCTCCATATCACTTAATCCAGGCTCTGAAAATGCCATGGAGACAACATTTAAGTTTGCTTTCTTCAGCTTCTCATTCAGTAATAAGATGATGTTCTCTTGTACGATAGCAGGGTAATATCTTTTTAGCAGTGCTTGAGTCTTTTCATACAGAAGTTGATTTTCAATATATATTGGGTTATTTATATTGGCCTTTGCTTCTATATCCTTCAATATAATACTATATCCCTTTGCTTGCTGCTCCAGGTTACTTACTGCCTCAAGCTGAGGTTTGAATACGCTATAATAAAGTATGACAGCCGCCAGACATATCGCTGCTATAATGATTAGCAGCCTCTCCCTATTTGTAAGTTTTCGCCTCACTCGACATTCACATCCTTTAATCTGCAGCTTATGATAGCATGATAGTTTATATCAGCATCCACTATACTTACATGAACCTTGTCAAATATATCAAGGGCTCTTAAATTGTGCTCCAATTCAGCCAAAGGTATTAAATCAATAATCGAATATTTGATTTCCAAATCCTTCATATTGATTGACATACTCACTATATTCGAATCCTGCGGCATGACAGAAGAAAGCTTATCCAATAAGCTTGTATGAATTGTATTTTGGGCGTTAAGCGCCTTATCCACTTCAAGCATCTTATCATAATACTTATTGACTATGAACATACTCTTTTTTGTTTCTTCATATTTCGTCTGCAGCTTTTTTGTTTGCTCAGCGTTTAAATAGCTTTCTACCTTGCTTATTTCACTTTTATATTGGTTAATCTGATATGTGTTTAAAACCGCAAAAGAAAGCAGTCCGATTATAACCAATGAAACAATTGTAATGGTATAGTTTCTTTTCAGCCGTTTGTTACGCTTTTCCTGCAAGTATGGCGAAAAAAAGTTAAAATCCTTCATTTATTAACAAACCTACTTTCTATTAATTGCACCAATAGAATTCAAATAGTTCTCCAAGTCCACAGCACCTATATGGTTTGAAAGTTTTAAACTGCTTAAAGTCTTAATTTGCTTAACTGGCATATTTACAGCTCTTGATAAATAATCCGTAATACCTCTTAAGTTCGAAGTACCACCGTATAGGTAAATTTCATCAATATGATTATTGGCATTTCTGGTTTTATAAAATTGAAATACTTTTTGTATCTCATCTGCCCATCTGAAAACGATGTTGCTTATTGTTTCATTTAACATGTCAGAATCTTCGCCAGAATCGAATTTGCTTAAATTGGCTTCAGCTAGCTTCATATTCTCAGCATCCTGTAAGGATATTTTAAATGTCTCCGCAATGGATGCCGTAAGATCACGACCGCCGGCTTGTATAATCCTACTGAACTGATACAATCCTTTTGATATGATGCATATATTGATATGACTACATCCCAAATCAACACAGGCTACAGTATTATCAAGATTATAAGCAGCATCATTTATTTGCTGCTTCATACTAAAAAGCTTAGATATAGCATTGGAGTTGATATCCAGTGAATTTGGCTCAAGCTGCAACAATTTAACGATGCTCATATAATCCTCAGCAATCGCCTTTGGCAGGGCAGCGATTAAAATTCTTGATTTGTCCTCCCCATTCTCCTCAATGGTCTTATATTCAATGATGTACTCATCTAAATCAATTGGAAGGTATTGCTCAATTTCATATCGGATCATACTTTCCATTTCATTCGGCTTGACCTTGGGTACGTTCACCTCTCTTCTAATGATTGAGGTGCTTTGGATTGTAAATATTACATTCTTATATCTGATTCTATTCTCAGACAAAGCTTGTACAATGCTTTGTTTTAGTATATCTGCTTTTCCATCATTGAACATCAGTTTGCCATCTTCAACGCATCCCTGTGGTGTGTCAATTGCAATCGCTTTTTTAATATTTACGTGATTATTTGAACATCTTCCTGCAACTATTTTAATCCTACTCGTACCAACATCAATAGATATAATATCTTTCTTTGACAAGACGATCCCCCCGGTTTTCTTATATTAAAATACTCCTAAAGTAAAATTGAATGATTTGTGTTCCATAGAAAATAACTAATAAAGCAGCAATAGAGATAAACGGACCAAATGGGATAAAGTCTTTTCTGCTTTTTACTTTGGCAGCAATCAGAATTAATGATACTACTGCACCAATCACAAAGGAAATCAATGCTATCATTATTATAAGCTTCCATCCGAAAAATAATCCAAGCACTGCCATCAGCTTAATATCGCCGCCGCCCATTGCACCATTAGTCACCATAGCAATGATAAGAAATACTCCACCACCCAAAATAAATCCAATGATTCCGGGAACCATGTCCGTTTTGATGTTGTAAATATTAAAGAGAAGTCCAGCAACCAGTCCAAATAAAATAAGCTCGTCCGGTATCTCCTGCCTTTCTATATCAACAAAGGTAATAATGATAAGAAGACTTACCAATACAATATATTTTATGAATTCCATGGTAATAAAGAATTTATGAAACAATAATAAAAATAATATACCCGTTAGCAGTTCAACCATTGGGTACTGTATGGATATTTTCACTCCACAGTATTTGCATTTGCCTTTGTTTATCAAATAACCAACAATAGGAATCAAATCAATGGCGTTTAAGCTGTGTTCGCATGTTGGACAGTGTGATGCGGGAAAGGCTATGGATTTCTTTTCCGGTATTCTGTATATGCACACATTTAAAAAGGAGCCTATAGAAAGACCTAGTACAAAAATTAGAATCTGCATAGTCAGCATATGATCACCCCTAAATTAAAGTCTCAGCGCATCGAGCGCTTCGCCTTTTGCCTGGATTTGTTTCGCAAATGGCGATAAAATAAAATATTACCTCCTGTCCGCAATTGCGAAACAGGAGAATGTCTAATAAAGTATTGTTTTGATTCTTAATACCATATTACAAGAAAAATTGCTATTTTTCAATTATTATGTCATTTTGTATCAGATTACTTATGATATAATAAATTATATGTTATGTAAGGAGCTTTTGAAATGATTCTACGAAAGAACAATGGATTTACATTAATTGAAGTAATTGTCTCCATCGCTATCATTGCAATGATTGGAGTTATTTTGTCCGGCTTTGTATCTACCACTATCAAAGCAAGGAATATAAGCAATGACAGGCTTAAAACCCTAGCTTTGTGTACCAGCTATTTAAATGAAATGAAATCGTTGCAAGATGATTTTAACAATGAGGCTAGCATAGAAGAATGGCTGGACGATGAGGGCTTTACAGCACAATCAAACTATTTTAAAAAAACAGAAAATAACATAAATCTAAAGGTTTATATCAATAAAAATTTAGAAGAACCCGGCCTATTTGAGCTTACAATTGTAGGCAAATCTGTGAATGCGAGTGAGCTTTCAATATCTACTGTGATTAAGGGAGGCGACTAGCATTGAATATTAGAAGACGATTCAATAACAATGGCATCACTTTGATTGAGCTTATTGTTGCTATGGCTATTTTTGGCATGGTGATTATGGTTGTTTATCCCATGATTAGCTTCACCTACAAAACCTCAGCGGTACAATTAAGGGAATCCAATCAGAGAAATCAAGTCAGAGTTATTTCCAACTATCTTAAGAATGACATTGAATACTCCAAGAGTATAGAAAAAGTCGGTTCTAAACTTCATATTGTAAATAGCAGCAATGACGACATAGAGTATTATATGGAATCAAGTGGCAGTGACACCTATCTTGTTAGAAAAAAAGGCAGCATCACGAAGTTTCATGACATCCCCGATACCGATTTTGAAGTATTAAATGAACATCTTGTAGGCGCAAGGATTTATACTGATGTTGCAAATAATAAATTTACAGACTTTAAAATATATAGATTTGAGGCTACCATTGACATTCCAGAGGACGAGGAAAGTATATATGAATATATTATTGCCAACAAAGTCTTTGTACTTGGAAATGAAGTCGAAGTATCTGGCAGTTCAACTATAAATGGTAATGATGCCACTGTTATTGTCAAAACACATCTTGACTTGCATGGGGGAAATGTTCAGTATATCAATACCAAAAATATCTATATAGCAGGTAATATTGACTTAGGAGGTAGCGCTGGACTTGGCAAGTTAGACGGCACAAGCAATATTTTCATTACAGGCAATACTGCAATGTCAGGCAGTGCCAACTTGTATGGCAAAGTTGTGATTGATGGAAACCTCACTACTACAACACCAAATTTAAACGGAAATATATATGTTGATGGCAATGTTACCTTTGGAGATGGCAATTACGACAGCATGTCAGGACATATTTATTATACTGGGACTCTTACAAAGCCAAGCTATATCGCTTCTGTCAATGCTACCCATGTTGCGACAGTGGAACCAATTGTATTTCCAACAATCAGTATACCTCCACTACAGCCAGCCAGCTGGTATGCCGCCAAGGGTTATACTTCAAACGATGATCCTAGAGACAATATGAAGTTCTATGGTGGTGATTTGGATTTTAAGGACAAAGGAAATAATAACTTTAGCAATGTATTGATTGCAAGCAGTGGAGATATTAAATTATCAGGCAACGTAAATGTAACCGGCATATTATTTGCACCAAATGGTGTGGTAGATATTAATGGAAGCTCTACCTTCAGAGGAATCATTATTTCCAAAGAAACTACTGTTAGCGGTAGCTCTCATGTTACCTTTGATGCAGTGGGGATTAATGAGCTCCCCTTTTAAGAAAGAAATTTTTCGAGGTGTTATATGAAATATTTAAGGAATCAAAAAGGTAGTGCTCTAGCACTTACGTTAATATTGATGCTGCTTGTTACAATACTTGGCTCAGCAATGCTGTTTTCAGTATCCAGTGAAATCAAGCTGAATAGAGCTATTGAGGATAAAACCATCGCCAGATATTTAGCACAGGCCGGTATCGATCATGGGCTGCATATGCTGGAAACTGAAGGTCTTGACTTAGACCTTCCCTATGAAGATGAAATTGAATTGGAAGGTACAAGCCGGATGTATAATTTTGAAATTGAAGAAGACGATGATGAAATAGTAATAAAGTCTAAAGGAATCATCAAAATTAGTGGTGATATCATCCAACAGGTTATCTTAGAAGCTACAATAGATGAAGATGGTGAAGTAACAATTGAAGAATAAAAAAGAGTCAACATTTATTATGTTGACTCTTTTCATATCTGGATTAAAATATTTATTTATCTCAATATCATTAAGGTTTTGGTAATATCTTAGTTGTACCAAAATAAATTTCTAAAGGTGAGCCTGTTCTAACATACCAACCGCTTCCTGTAGGAACATCTGTACCTACTGTCACTTGCACATCTACATACTTTTCAATACTTGCTTCTGTTAATCCCTCTCCATTTGCTTCAGATAATTGCAATTACAACTACAAGCTCAATCAGAGTAAAACCTTTTCTGTTGTTGATCTTACTGTACATCCAATTCATTATTTTATCCCCCTATTTTTTGTTTTTTCTTTGTACTATAATCATAATATATAAATATTTACATTGCAATACTATTCATCATATCAAACATGGGTAATATGATTGCTGCTACAATAGAACCTACAACAACTGCTATAAACACTAGCATCAGTGGTTCTACCAACCTTGTCATACCCTCCATGGCAGTTTCTGCTTCATCATCGTAATAATTGGCTGTTTTGTCTAATATTTCATCAATTGAGCCGGATTCCTCACCAATGGTCAACATGGATATAAACATGGGAGGAAACAAATCCATTTTCTTGATCGGTACAGACAA
>JAQSYB010000097.1 GCA_029256365.1 Clostridia bacterium | reverse complement strand
AAGCTTCTTCGACCAAGCTGCATTTGCTTCAGCTTAAGCCTAGGATCTCTTATACGTCTCCTGACTAAGGCAGAGTTAAATCGATAGGTCTCGGTAAAACCTTCTCGCGGTCCTTTTATTGTCGCTTCCGTACTAGGCTCTGATATGCCTCTTGCTGGCCAGCCCTTGGTACCTATTACGATAAGATTTTCGGTGCCATCTATTAGAAGCACAGTATCTCCAGTAAGGATTGCCAATACTGCGTCATCTAGGTTCTTTATTTCCTTTAGCTCTGGAGAAGGTATGGAGCCATAGCGCACCAGCTTAAAAAGCTCATCCTTAAGCTCCGGTGCATCTGGCGGAATCTCTCTGGCATGATACATTAAATCTGCTAAAATCGAGTCATTTATAAAAGGCTTATCAACCAAACCATCTGTAAATATCAGTGCAAATCTAAGATTTTGCTCAACTCCTACATTGAACTCCTTATACACTACGTCTTCGCAATCTTTTAGCAGCAGTTTGATTTTGTCTAGATTTTCATCAAGGCTGGCAGTACTTTGTATTTTATATCCTTCATCTTTGTTCTTTTCTGCCATCTTTCTTCTTGTAAACATTCCCATGGATATCCCTCCAAATCGTTGTAATTATAGCACTTACATTCTAGAAACTGCATAAAGTACAAAGGGTAAGACTAAATACATAATGCCCATAACCAAGGTAACTCTTGTGTCATTTTTGTGCTTCATGGCCTTAAAAATGGGATAATCCCATAGAAGAAGAAATATTCCAATTGCAAGGATTGCAAAAAACACGGTTGTATCATAAACGTTCTTTATGTTTTCTATTATGATGTTTATCATTTCACCCACTCCCAAACTTGTCGTTATGTTTCTGATATGCTATTTTTTGCAGAGTAGAGGTAATATATACATATTAATGAAGAATAAGAATGCATAAAAAAATCCGGTGCAGTTCGCACCGGATTTTTTTATCTTATTTATATACAATTGCTTAAAATAACAATGAAATGTTTACTATTAGAAAAGATTCTTCACTGCGTTCAGAATGACAAGGTTATAATGGCTGGCATTAGAAAGAATTCTTCCCTGCGTTCAGAATGAAAAGATTATTTAGTTTAATAAACTTATTTATAGATATTTCTCAACAAACTGAATATCGCTTACTTTATCTACATCATTTCCAACCTCTGGATACTCGGATATTACAACCGCACCCTTGATACCCAAAAGCTTTTCACATTTTTTCTGCACTGCATTGATGGTAAGAATTCCAAGAGCCATTCGAATTAAAAATCCAAAGCCTAGAACCATAGCCATTTTTGCAGGACTCTTACGGTATTCCAGCATTTGCTCCACAAAAGCTTTACAGTTGTCTGAAGCAGCGGGATTAAACAAAAATATGTTTCCTCCCGTGAATTGCCCTTCCCATAATCTCGCATAGGTACGCTTTACTTCTGGATACTTCTTGTCATTGTTTGCTTTTGCTACCACTGAATAACAAAGGTCTGCATTCATCTTCAAAGCCTTTTGCATAAAGTCCTCCAAAGCTTCTACTGTGAGCATAGGAATGTCTGAAGTCGTAATAAGGACTTGTTTATCGTTTTTGAAGTTCTCCATAGCCAGCATTCCATTGGTTACAATAGAGTCTGTTCCTTCAACGATATAGTCAACCCGATCCCCTATGATTGGTTCAAGCTGATCTTTTGGTCCTACCACTGCAATTTTATCTATTAATTCCGAGGCTCTTAGGGTATTGATAATATACTCAATCATATATTTATCTTTAAGCTTCAATAAGGCCTTGTTTTCTACTCTGGCAGTGAGTTCATTTTGATTTGTGGTGTCTACAGAACCGGAATTAACTTTTTTATTTCCTGCAAGTACGACTACGTTCATATTCCTGCCTTCTTTCTATTGTTATATCATCCCAGCTGGTTTACCTTAGCTACGCTTGCCTTCCATCATCTTTAGAATAGACTTCTCTGCATTCTCTATGTGTCTTCGCGCGAGCTTTTCTGCTTTATCAACATCTCTGCTGGATATTGCCTCCACCAATTCATAGTGTTCTTTGGAGGTTTCTTTAGACTTATTGACCTTCTTATGATAAATCTCTCTAAAGCGCTGTACTTGTTCTCTAAGATTGTTGCTAAGCTGTATTAGCCTTTCATTTCTGCTGGCTCTAAAAATAGCATCATGAAATTCCAAATCCATCAGTATGAGCTCTTCAACATCATCATTCTCTATAGACTTATGAAACTTAAGAGCCTTTACTTCCAGCTCTTCTATTTCCTCTTGGTCTATTCTAATAGAAGCAAGTCCTGCTGCCAGCCCCTCTAGTGATGCTCTTATTTCCATTACCTCAGTAAGATCCTTCACTGACAGATCTGCTATAAAGGCACCCTTACGCGGAAGCATAATAACCAAACCCTCCAGCTCAAGCTTCCTTATGGCTTCTCTAACTGGAGTTCTGCTCACGCCCAATGCTTCAGCCATCTGAACCTCCATCAGTCTTTCACCTGGCTTAAGATCACCAGAAATGATGGCATTTCTGATTGTCTCAAACACAATTTCTCTCAAAGGCTTGTATTGATCAATTTTTAATTCAAATTTACTTTCATCCATTATTCATCTCTCCCGTCAAAGGTTTTAACTAGGAATATTTCATTTACCAGTGTATTTATATTATTATATGCATTCTGAGCAGAAGACATGTCCTCAAATATACCGAACACGGTAGGTCCGCTGCCGCTCATCAAGCTTCCTATGGCTCCATTTTCCATCATTCTCTGCTTTAATTCTGGAATGATAGGATGCATTTTAGTTGTTACGGTTTCCAAAACATTTCCCATACTGCTGCACAATTCTCTAATATCTTGCTTCCTGATGGCTTGCAGCATCAAGGGAATGTCAGGTCTCTCAAGAATTTCATCTAGCTTAAGACCTTGATAAACCTCCTTCGTAGATACTTCTACACTGGGCTTTGCTAGCAAAATATAGCAATCCGGTGTGGTATCTATGATAGTCAGCTTCTCTCCCAAGCCTTCTGCCAAACATGTGCCGCCCTGAATGCAAAAGGGTACATCTGCCCCCAACTCCAAGCCAGCTGACATGAGCTCTGGCTTAGAAAGCCCGATATCCCATACCTTATTGAGGAGCTTCAGTACCGCTGCTGCATCTGTACTGCCTCCAGCCAAGCCTGCCGCAACAGGTATTTTTTTCTCTATATGAATATGCACTCCGGTTTTTATATTGTACTTGGTCTTTAAGTAGTGCGCTGCTTTAAATGCGATATTTCTCTCATCTGTAGGAATTGCTGCGGAATCAGATGTTAATCTTATTTCCGAGTCTAGCTTGCTTAAAGTAATTGTATCATACAAAGCAATGGTTTGCATGATCATCGCTACATCGTGATAGCCATTTGGTCTTTTGCCGAGTACGTCCAATGCAAAATTAATCTTTGCAGGCGCTTTTACTGTATAAGACATTTATTCACACTCCAGCTTTTGTATTAGGTATCTGAAATACCTATCTATATACAATTGTATAATATTTCAAGTAAAAACAAAAGCAGTAGTTTTTGTTGGGTTAGGTGCGGGCAGACAAATAAAAAATGCGGGAGTTATTCTCCCGCATGATTGTTTTTATTTTGCTTTGCCAGCTCTTACATTTTTGAGTATCATTATCTGCATGCCCATTGTTACCCTGCTTGGGTTTTCAATGTTATTTAGTTTAACGAGTGCATCCACTGTTGTGTTGTATCTCTTTGCAATGCTCCATAATGAATCACCCTTTTGCACGAGATAAATTGTTACTGCAGGAATTCTGCTCTGGTCAATAACTACTCCTTCAACTTCCTCTACCTTGGTTACCAATCTCTTGTCAGTTTGCTTATAGGCATCAGCTGATACACTGATTACTACTCTTACCTCTATCATTTGACTGTTCATGGCTGAGAAGGTCAAGCTTTCGATATTGGCTTTGGTAATGCACTGCATGCCTAATTTAAGACCTGGTATATCAACAAAGTGTCTAAAAGGTATTTGCTCTTTCAGGCTGCACATTGGCTCTCCGCTGAAGGAGGACATATAAATTGCATCTGTCTCCAAAACACCTTCTACCAATACCTTGTCATCCAATATCCTTGTTTCATTGATTAACGGCACTGCATTTACATAGCATATATTTTCTATTTCAGGATCACTATGTCTGATGGAAATACTCTCTTTGATTACTGTGTTTGAGCGGCCTTTGCCTACAAACTCATTCATTTTCACCATTTCTTTGCCAACTTCAATGATATTGCTTGGGCTGTATGCATCTGCAACCGCTTCTTCCTCTGCGTCTTTGTATACCTTTGTGTTTACATTGATAACAGCTTCAACTGTCAGAACCTTCTTTTCGCCTTCCTCGTTTTCTGCTACATCAAGATAAAACTGACCAGGGTTGAGGTCTGTTACACAGTCCATATTCCTTTCAGCAGCAGGAACCTCTATGTATTGATTAAAAGGTACTTCAAATTCTAGGAAATTTAAAGAGTTTTCCTCATCTAATGCAATGTAAAGCACATTAATGCCCATAACACCGCTTAACTCTACCTTGCCATCTGTAATCTTATCATCCTTCAGCATCACTTTGAAGTCAGTTTTCAATATCTTATGAACTGCAGGCTTTTCAGGTGAAATAACCAACTGTTCGTTGATGTTGTACTGATCCTTGTTGTAGGATACGACTTGCTTCATCTTGCAGGGTTCTCTGAGAATTTGTATATCAGAAAGCCCTCTTACATCGGAAGCCAGCTCTAAGTCAAACAGTTCTTCTACTCTGCAGCCCAAATCCATTATGACTCTCATGTTGAGCTTTCTTGAGTTGATTACTGAACATTCAATATGCTGTACAACTACATTTACAAATTCCTTCATTTTTGCTCTTGCGCCTGGTATTTCAATAGTTTGAGATAGATTAGCTGATACATCCATGCTGTGCATTGGCTTGCCATCCATATCTGCCTCATAAAGTACGTTTATTAACACCTGCCCATTTATCAGAACTTTATCTGATAAAACTTCGCAGTCCTTTATCAATACTGTAGCGGTTGGAGCAAGTATCTTGTACACGTCAGGATTTATATCCGGTACGTTTATATCTTCTTCTACTACAGTGCTGTATATGTTTTCGCCAACTATTTTGCAAACCTTTAAAGGGTTCTTTATTAGTTCAACTGGCATGAAATTCCCCCTCCTATATATAGTTTGTTTCTATTAATGTATATGAGACGAGAACCATTTTATGCTAATATTTTTTCTTATCGACTCCCTATCTCTCTTCTTAAATATATGAGGCTTCAGCGCATTTTTTTACTCTTTTTTTAATATATATGAAGCAAAGCCAAAAAAATATACAAGGAGGTTGCGCTATGAAAAACAAGATGCCCCTGGCAAACAAAGTTTTAATCGCTCTAATAACTGGTATTGCATTTGGACTTATAGCTCATGCACTTTTTCCTGCTCAATTTAACGACATATTATTAAAATGGATCCTGACTCCTGTAGGGGATGTATTCCTGCGCGGTATCAAAATGATTGTTGTTCCCTTGGTGCTCTGCAGCTTGATAAGCGGAGCAGCAAGCATAGGGGACATAAAAAAACTGGGCAGAGTTGGTGGAAAAATTCTTTCCTATTATATGATCACAACTGCCCTTGCGGTTACCATTGCATTAATCATTGCGAATGTTATCAATCCAGGCATTGGACTTAACCTGCCCCTTCCAACTGAGTACAAAGCTGCAGAATCTCCCTTTATCATGAGTGTATTTACCAATATGATTCCTACCAATCCCATCGAATCCTTGGTTAAGGGCGACATGCTTCAAATTATTATATTTGCTATTTTGTTTGGTGTCTCCATTACTTTAGTCGGGGAAGGCGCAAAACCACTTCTTCATGTCATCAACCAAGCAAATGAAATTATGATTAAAATAATAGGAATTGTAATGCTTACAGCTCCTTTTGGTGTTTTTGCTTTGATTTCAAAGGTTCTCATTGCACAAGGCTTAGATGTACTGCTGCCTCTATTAAAATACACCTTTGCAATACTCCTGGTGCTTCTAATACAGGTATTCCTTGTATATGGTACCGCCTTGAAGGTATTGGGAAAAGTAAATCCAATAAAATTCTACAAGAAATTCTGGACTGTTATGGTAGTTGCATTTAGTACCTCCAGCAGCAATGCAACAATCCCTGTGAATATGGATGTATGTAAAAGGAAGCTTGGTGTTCCTGAATCTATATCCAGCTTTACCATTCCCTTAGGTGCAACGGTGAACATGGATGGAACTGCTATCATGCAGGGTGTCGCAGCGGTATTTATTGCCCAATTATTTGGTATTGATTTGAATATCACACAGCAGCTGCTTATTATATTGACAGCTACCCTTGCTTCCATTGGAACTGCTGGGGTACCAGGTGCAGGAGTGGTCATGCTGGCTATGGTTCTGCAGCAAATAGGCATACCACTTGAAGGCATTGCATTGATTCTTTCAGTAGATAGAATAATAGATATGTGCAGAACTGTTGTAAATATAACAGGTGATGCAATTGGAACAGTAATCGTATCCAATAGTGAAAAAGAATTGGATTTAGAAGTGTATCACTCATAAAAAAAAAGCGTGGTGATTGGAGTACAACGCTACCCCAATCCCACGCCTTTTTTATATGTTTTTAATCTTCACTTTCATTCATTAAGCCAGCCACTTCAAATCCTTTGAACAATAAGCTTACTACAATTGACAATATAGTAGCCAATGTCATACCTGTCAGCTGTACTGTGCCTATTTGCACATGGGCACCGCTTAAGCCTATGATAAGTACTACTGAAGTAAGTACCAAGTTCTTTGGCTTGCTGTAGTCTACTTTTGATTCAACCAGCATTCTCAAACCAGATGCCGCTATGATACCAAACAAAAGCAACGATACGCCGCCCATAACCGGTTGTGGTATTGTTTGAATCGCTGCAGACAGCTTACCAAAGAAGGATATGACAATTGATATAATTGCTGCTCCACCAATTACCCAAACACTGTAAACCTTTGTGATGGCCATAACACCAATGTTTTCACCATAAGTAGTTGTAGGAACTGATCCACAAAGTCCAGATATTGTAGTAGATAGACCATCACCCATCAAAGAACGATGTAAGCCAGGATCCTTTGTCAAGTCTCTACCAACAATATTGCTGGTAACAATCAAATGACTTATATGCTCTGCTACAACTACCAATGTTGCAGGTAGTATTGTAATGATAGCTGCTGTACTAAATACTGGTTTATAAAAGGTTGGTAT
>JAQSYB010000096.1 GCA_029256365.1 Clostridia bacterium | reverse complement strand
ATAAAGCAATTATCAATAATATTGCTAAAACAATTAATACTCTTTTCATTTAATAAACCTCCTTACATTTAATATAAACAAACACTCGTTGGTATAATACAATTATATTATACCAACGAGTGTTTGTTGTCAATAAGTTTTTGTAAAATATTTGAATTTATGTGGATTCATAATAGCTCCGTATATAACTTGTTCCGTCCTCAGCTTTTTTCAATAAGGCAGCTATTATATTTTCAGAAAATATCTTCAAGCCTTCAAATCTTGGCGACATTGCGCCCTTGCGATATGTCTCTAATTATGGATAAAAGGTATTTTCAATATTATTTATGAATTAAAATTTCTGATACTTATACCCCAACTATTTACAAAGAGCCAATAAAATAAGCTCCACAGTTAATAACTGTGGAGCTATTGATATCATTATGGTGCGCCCTGAGGGATTCGAACCCCCGACCGACTGATTCGAAGTCAGCAACTCTATCCAGCTGAGCTAAGAGCGCATATTTCATTTCTATTATATAAATCATTGTACATGAAGTCAATATTGCACCAAAAAATAAATGGTGCGCCTGAAGGGAGTCGAACCCCTGGCACACGGATTAGAAGTCCGTTGCTCTATCCAACTGAGCTACAGGCGCATGTTTCTTTCTATTTTAGCCATAAATAGAAAATATATGTATAAAAAAGAAAAAATCCAAATAAATTTGGATAGTGGAGCGGAAGACGAGATTCGAACTCGCGACTTTCACCTTGGCAAGGTGACACTCTACCACTGAGTTACATCCGCGTATATCTTCCTCTTGTAAAAAAAAATGGTGCGGATTAGAGGACTTGAACCTCCACGTCGTTGACACTAGATCCTAAGTCTAGCGCGTCTGCCATTCCGCCAAATCCGCATGTGATGGTGACCCACCGGAGGATCGAACTCCGGACACCTTGATTAAAAGTCAAGTGCTCTACCTACTGAGCTAGTGGATCATGTTAAAGTGGCAGGGGTAGCTGGATTTGAACCAACGAGATGCCAGAGTCAAAGTCTGGTGCCTTACCGCTTGGCGATACCCCTACTTATTTTTTAAGCGTTTGATTGGGGTGGATAACCGGTCTCGAACCGGTGGCCTCCAGAGCCACAATCTGGCGCTCTAACCTACTGAGCTATACCCACCATAGTTTATTATGGTGCGCCTGAAGGGAGTCGAACCCCTGGCACACGGATTAGAAGTCCGTTGCTCTATCCAACTGAGCTACAGGCGCATGTTTTTTTGGAGCGGGTGGCGGGAATCGAACCCGCGCGATCAGCTTGGAAGGCTGAAGTTCTACCATTGAACTACACCCGCATGTTTTATCAATACCGCCGACTTCATAAATTATATCAAACACGTTTTGACTTGTCAACACATAATTTAATTTAATTTTTTAAGAGTTTCTATCAGCAATTCGTTTGTTGCTGTCTCTCAGCGACAAATACTAGTATAATGGGAAACCATCATTATGTCAACATCAAATTTCATTATTTTTTCACATCATTTAGTATTAACATTGATTTGCTATGTTATTCTCCGCTTTATTTATTATTCCTTTAATTTTAATAATTATTTATATAAAAAATACGCGATGAAAATTTTCACCACGTATTTTTGAATTGCTTCATTATAAGCATTTTATATCGCTTTTAATTTTTGAACAAAATCCTTTAATGCATTGGCTCTATGGCTGATTTTGTTTTTTGTTTCTGTATTGATTTCTGCCATCGTCATATCATAGCCATCCACAATAAAAAGAGGATCATAGCCAAAGCCATAGCTGCCCTTTGCTTCATATCCTATTTTGCCATAGACATAACCTTCGGCAGTAATTTCCCTACCATTTGGAAATACTGCAGCAATGACAGAACAAAAACGAGCACCTCTTTGTTCAAAAGGAACATTCTCCAAATTTTTCAGCAATTTTTCATTGTTTTTTGTGTCTTTTTGTTCCCCATCCACACCGGAATATCTTGCAGACTTGACTCCTGGCTGACCATTTAGTATAAATACCTCTAAGCCTGAGTCGTCGGATATCACTGCCATATCAGTCAGCTTTGCGATTTCTCTGGCTTTTAAAAGGGCATTTTCTACAAATGTTTCACCGGTTTCATCAACTTCAATATTGATACCTGCCTGCTCCATGGAAATGATATCAATATCCAATTCCTTTAATATTGCACCAATTTCCTCTAGCTTATGTTTATTATTTGTTGCCACTAACATTTTCATGTTTCGTGCCACCTACTTTATCTGCAATTTCTCCAAGACATTGTCTTTGTACTTTGATTAGCTCTTGAATCCCTAGTTCTCCTGATTCCAGCATTTCTGCAAGCTGAGCCTTGCTAAAGGGACTCTCTTCACCAGTACCTTGGATTTCAACAATCTGTCCATCTTCAGTCATGATGATGTTCATATCAACCTGACAAGTGGAATCCTCTGCATAGTTTAAGTCAACAAGGACCTCTCCATCTTTGACACCTACGCTAATTGCTGCCACAAAGCTTTTAATTGGGATTACGCTGATTTTTCCATTCTCAAGCAGCTTGTTTAAGGCATCCATCAAAGCAACAAAGGCTCCTGTTATGGAAGCAGTTCTTGTTCCGCCATCAGCTTGTATGACATCACAGTCTATGTAAATTGTCATTTCACCGAGTTTCTTCAAATCCACTACAGATCGCAATGCTCTTCCAATCAGTCGTTGGATTTCCATTGTTCTACCATCTACCTTGCCTTTTGTAGAATCTCTAGGCTTTCTTGTCTCTGTTGAACGTGGAAGCATTCCATATTCACTGGTAATCCAGCCTTGACCGCTTCCCTTAATAAATGGAGGAACTCTATCTTCTAAAGAGGCTGTACAAATAACCTTTGTATCTCCCATTTCTATTAATACAGAGCCATCTGCATGCTTTAAGTAATTCCGAGTAATTTTTACAGGTCTTATTTGTTGTTTTTGTCTTTTGTCAATTCTTTCCATAATATCTTCCTTTCTTATGTCAGTCTGGTTTTATTCTATTCCTCATCAGCTGACTCTCATCCTTTTGTTTGTAGGCCTGTCAACCTCATACACTGAATAAAACAGAAGAAAAATGAATCCTTCTGTTATATTCAATATGATTTATGTAAATTTATTCGTAGAAGTTAACAAATACAGGAACATCTATAAACTCATTTGCTCCAACACCATCTGTATTTTCTACAGTGGTACCATTTACAAAAAGTTGAACTCTTGAAATCTCAGCAAACTGACCTAGTGTTAAGGATATCGCCTTTTTGATTGATCTTTCTGCACCTTTGTTGCCTTGCAGCTTCAAAACATCCTCAGAAAGATTTACGTATGCAATACCATCCTTAACTTGAACACCTAGGCTTTGTGTGCCCTCTGGGAATGGATTGATTAATCCGGTTTCTTGAGTTGGTGCAGACATCAATGCATTTAACGCTGCCTCCGCACTGTTATTTCCAGTTACTAGCTTTGTTACTGGTACAAAATAGGAATAATTCCCTGCACCTTTCTTCTGATAGTATACCATAACTTTGGAAAGTTTATCACCACTATTTTCAGCGCCTTGCTGATTAATACCACCTCTTGTCATTGCTACGTCAAGCTTTGTGCCTTGAGGCAGTTCTGTAATTGTTTTGCCGTCTACTCTAATTTCAACAGTTTTAACATTTGAGAATTCTGTCAGAGTGTATACAACAGCTTTGACTCCCACTTCTTCAGCCTTTTGACTTGAAAAATTTAAAAACTCAGTTGAGAAATCAACAATTGCATGCCCATTTTCTTTGATTACGGCACCCTTGATTTGAGTTCCCATAGGCAGTGATGGCAGCAAGCCAGTCGGCTTTAAATCCTCGGCTTTTTCTGGGGTATAAACCAATGCGGATAAGCTAGCCTTTGCGATGCCGAGCTCATTCTTGGGTATATATCTCATTACTGGCACAAGTAAGTTTTCTGGGTCTTTATAGTACATTACAGTTGGTCTAGCATCATCTGGTTGTGCAGCTGTTACTTCACTTAAGCTTTCTTGTTCGCTTGCTGTGAAATCTGTATTTTCTGCTGTTTGCTCCTCTTTATTGAAGAATTCTCGAATTGAAGTAAGAGGATTGCTACAGCTGGTTAGTATTAAAGTACAACATAATAGTAGTGCAAAAAATATTGCATACTTTCTCTTCATTAATTTCACCCCTTAATAATTAATATCAATATATTATATTAGACGGGTTTCAACTATATTCATGAAAAAAGACTCCCTATAGGACATATTTGGATTATCACCCTCAAATCCATTGCATAAAAAAACCCGAGATAAAATCTCGGGTTCATTGTTGTTCTAAGGTTGTACAGCCGCTTCTTCATTGATAGGAGCTTCCGTTGTCTGCTCCACAGCTTCAATTGTCTCTTGCTGTATTTCTTGAATCTCTTGAGTCTGTACTACTTGTTCTTCATAAGGCCAAGTATATATTGAAAATGGATCTATATCAGTATATACACCTTGCATATCCCTAAAATACTTCAGTATTGATACTGCCAAGGCTCTTGCTGCATCTTCCTTATACTTGTCAGTTTTCATCAATGCAAGTTCCTCTGGATTTGTCATGAATCCTAATTCACTTAGTATGGCAGGCATTTTGGTCTTGTTTAATACATATAAATTTGGTCTTGCATTTATTCCTCTAGAACCTCTGCCTGTTGCACTTACTACTTCCTGGTGGAATATATCTGCAACCTTTCTGTGATTTACAGTATATTCTTCGCTTACCGTATTTGGGTAATATAAGGTCTCTATACCATTGGTCGTCTTGTTAAAGGCATTAAAATGTACACTAATAAAGAAATCTGCATAGTTTAAATTCGCTATATCAGTTCTTCCTCCAAGCTCGACAAAGGTGTCATCTTTTCTAGTCATAATTGTTTTAAAGCCCATGGCATTTAAATACTTCTCAAGCTTCTTCGCAACCTCCAGATTGAGATCCTTTTCTCTTGTACCATCACTTGCTACAGCTCCGGGGTCCTTGCCCCCATGCCCTGCGTCAACAACCACTGTCAATTGTTGAAAGCTCGTTATCTTACGTTGGAATTGTACCTTGATAAGCTTCGAGGTGTCTCCAGATATTACTTTGCTTTCTATGGAATCCTGCATTTTGATTGAAGCGATTGTTACATTGCTTCCATTTTGCAATTCAGTTTTGTAATCCACATATTTTACCAGGTTGTCGTTTATATCTACTCTTTTTGTTGCCAGCTTTAAATCCTGTGGTATTACAACATTTACTGTATTGCTGCTTGAGTCTACGGATACTTCATAAGACACTTCTTTGCCAGGGCTAAGGTTTAATACCGATGTATTAAAATATCTTTTATATTCTACAAATTCGAATGGATAGCTGGATAAATAGATCTTCGAGGTATTCCCTTCCGTCTTGACTTTGAAATAAGTATCCGGAACTACATCTAGTACAACCCTAGCAGTTCCAACATCAAATTGACCTATTCGTACAGTTTTTAATATGCTTGAAGTTGCTGGTATGCTTTGAAGCAAATCATCAAAAACCGCTCTCTTTACATCCAGTACGATTCTATCGGGATTGTCCAGCTCCATAAAGCTTGTATCAAGGGCAGATGTTCCATTGACAACAATTACATCCATGTCCCCTTCTTTTTGATAGCTGATTGGAGTAATTACATTTGCATATAAAACGGATATGGTCTTCTTATCCTCTGATTGTACAATCTTATAAGGCATATGCTTATCCAAATCAACTACTACTCTCGCAATTGTAGGATCATCATACTTCTTAGCTATTCTCACTCTATAAAGACCAGCTTGCTGAATCTCTTTCACAGCAGCTTCTGTCCGAACTTCAGCTGAGTTTATATCAATTACAAGTCTATTTGGATTGTCCATTGTAAAAGCATTATAGGATGCAATTGCACTGTCTGCTGAAATATTTACCTGCGGGAATCCGCCGCTTTCATCATAAGCAATATTCACAACATTGGCTACCCCAGGTTTGTTTACAGGCACTTGTGGTGCTGGTGTCACTGGAGGTTTCGGCACCTCTACTGGCTTTTGATTGATTGTTACTTGGTTTTGCTTGCTGTCATAGTTTGCTGCAAGTCCAAGGTTTTTACTAACTATAGTCAAGGGCGCGTAAAGCCTGCCTCCGGATAAAAATGGCGCGCCATCCAACTTCACTGCGGTCTTGTTTACCGTAGCACTCGTCTTATTTTCAACCATAGCCATACTTTGGTTTTGCTTTGTTAAGGTCATTGTTTTTGTAGATGGACTCCAATTGACCTCATAGCCCAAGTTTTCTCCTACTAATCGAACGGGGATATATACAATACCACCTTTTAACATAGCCTTTTCAGTGGTATTCACTTTCTTGTCCATTACAAATATTCCATTTGCTACTGCCGGCTTAGGAGTTGTTGTCGTTGGTGCTGGTGTAGTCGCTGCTGGCGGATTGCTCACAGTTCCAGGCTTATTGATGGTTACCATATTCTTATCAGCCGAAAAGGCAACTGCGTAATTGAAGTTTTTTTGTACAAAGGACATTGGTACATATAAGCTTTCCTTGCTCAGTACTGGCGCAAGATCCATCTTTGTGGACTTGCCATTTACACTTGCGTTTATGTATCCTACCGTAACTGTAACCTTATGTGTCTTGGATATGAGATCCATGGTTTTGCTTTTTGTACCATAATTAACCTGATAGCCAAGAGCTTGTCCTACCGCACGCAGAGGAACAAACACCTTGTCCTTATACAGAATAGGTGCAGGCGTAACAGTTTTTCCAAATATCTGCATAGATAGTGGAGGTTTCATTGCGCTATAACTTGCTGCTACTGTGTCTGCCATCATGGTAATCATCATGCAAAACACGATTGTGAATACGAGTGCTCTTTTCATTTATTCCCTCCTATTGATCTACACATTAACCCTATCATTTTTCATTGGCTTCCCTTGGAAAATCAGGTTATTCGTGTAGTATTTGCTCTATTTTTATTGAATTCGACTCTATCCAGCAAATACCTTCAAAATATTGTTATAATTATATGACTTTTATTTTACAATTTTGTTTCAATTGTTTTAAAATAAATACAATTATTTATTTTATCGACAGGTTTGACATAAAAATAAGACAATAAAAAGGCTATGTTAAAGTTATATGTTGATATTTATGTGAATAGCAGACTTTAAACATTCTATAAATGTATAACATGTCATTCTGAGCGTAGTGAAGAATCTTAAGATCCTTCAGTCGCCGCTCCTTCAGGATGACAGCATGAATATTGCTTACATCAACACAATT
>JAQSYB010000095.1 GCA_029256365.1 Clostridia bacterium | reverse complement strand
ATATTGTGGCGATTGATGCCAATGTATACGGGGTTGCTTAATATGGTTGCAATGCCATCCTTGCTAAAACAGTTGTTTCGTTTGGTTCTATAGCCTGCTTCGTTTAGATAAGCTGCAATCTCTGACATACTCATTTGATTTACGGTATATAGCTGGTATATCATTTTTATAATCTCTGCTTCCCAAGGATTGACGAAAAGCTGCTTGTCATGATGATCATAGCCTAGAACGGTACCGGTTTTACCGCCTTTATTTGCATATTCATGCAAACCCAGCTTTACATTATCTATAATGGTATTCCTTTCAAATTCTGCGATAGATCCCAACAGCTGCAGAGTCATTTTGCCAAGGGGAGTAGACGTATCAAATTTCTCTGAATAGCTGTTGAAAATGATATTTGATTTTTCAAATTCATCAAGTATCAGCAGCAAATCCTTAAGACTTCTAGAAAGCCTTGAAATTTTCCAGACCAAAACCATATTGAATTTCAATTGCTTTCCATCCTCAAGCATTCGAATAAGTCCTGGACGGTTATGTGTTTCCTTGCCTGAGATGCCAAGGTCCTGATAAATATTGTATATATCTATATGATAAAGCCTGCAGAATTGGGATAGGGTATCTATTTGCGCATCCACAGATTGTCCTTCTGCAGCTTGCTCTTCAGTGCTTACTCGAATGTATAAAGCAGCCTTTGAAATGTGATCCATAGTAAGCTCCCCCTTGCTAATTTTCCTAATATTAAATATATTAGAGGTGGACACTATATAGCAGCGCAGGAAAACGTATCATTAAAATATCTTTATAAAACCTAATACCAATGTAATTTCCCGCTAGAACTTCACATAATATTTATTATGTGAAGTAATCTTTGGCAAAAAGGAGAATAGAGCATGAATGTAATAGAAACATTTATCACGCAATATACAAAGGAATATGATTATTTTTATGAGCTTGCAAAAAAAGTTGCGGGCATATGTGAAACCTTACTGCAAAGAAACGCCATACATGCTATCGTGACGTTTAGAGCCAAAAGACCAGATAGTCTAAAGGAGAAGTTGATTAAAAGAAATGAGAGCAAGAATTATCAGAGTATAGATCAGATATATAAAGATATTGCTGATCTTGCAGGGGTACGTATCGCAACATATTTTCCTGGGGATAGAGGGGAAATTGCAAGACTGATTGAAGCGGAGTTTGTAACAGAGAAAGCAAAGTACTTTCCAAACCTTGAAAATGCAACGCCCTTTAACTACAGCTACAAGAGAAGGTTTGCTGGCTATGATGCCATTCACTATAGAGTTAGAATAAAGGATGTAAGGTTGGAGGACAGCAAAAAAAGATTCTCGCAATCTCAAGTAGAAATACAGATCGCTTCAGCATTAATGCATGCTTGGGCAGAGGTAGAGCATGATTTGGCTTATAAGCCCAAAGTAGGCAGCTTGTCTGAGGAGGAGCATAGAATTCTCGATGAACTCAATGGAATGGTTTTGTCAGGTGAAATTGCATTGGAAAGACTTCAAAAGGCATTTAATCAAAGAATCTCAAAAATACAGCACAGCTTCAACAATCATTTTGAATTGGCAGCTTTGATAAGGGAAAAGGTTAAGATGGATTTGTCCTACAACACATACATGGGACGGGCAGATATTTTGTTTCGTTTTTTGCAAAAAGTTAATATGGATAAACCAGAGGATATTTTTAAGTATATCGAAGTAGCAAGCAACATCAAACAGACTAGAACCATTGTGAGAAAAATGGTAGATCTGATTCTGGAGGATTATCCTCAGTACTACAACAGCTATATCGAAGCGAAATATGAGGTTTATGGCATCACTGCTCATTTGGCGGAGGAGTCATTGGATTTTACACAGCTGAACAATGCGAAGCTTTATGAGTATGTAGAGCTGTGGGGAGAATTGCAGGCAGCGGTTAAGAAGCTGTATGAAGCAGTAGAAGGAAAAAAATGCGAAGATGGTCAAAAAGCCGACATCTATGAATGCCGATTGATTAAGATGCTGCAATTGCTTGACATCAGCGATGAGCAGGTGGATGAGGCCAGATATTTATATAACCTGAGGAATACCGTATTGTTTGGTGCAGAGCAGCCAGATGAGGACATATTAATAAACGGCATCAAGAGCTTAAAGAAATTTATAAGCGCTATGAAAGAGAATTTTGATGAATGATTCCTTTGAAAATGCCTATAAAGGCATTGACAAGGGTAACTTAGAATAATAAACTTATTATGGCTATGAGGTGTTAAAATGACTCAAAACTGGTTGGAGTGGCTGGGATATATATCTTCTATTATAGTTGCTGTATCCCTGCTCATGAGCTCAATCATCAAACTAAGATGGTACAATCTAATCGGATCAATATTGTTCGCTGTATATGGGTTTATGATTCAAGCTATTCCTGTAGCTCTCATAAATACCATTGTAATATTTATTAATGTTTATTATTTATTCAGGATTTACACCGAAAAGGCGTATTTCAAACTGATTGAGATTCAGGAAGACAATAAGTATTTACAAAGCTTTTATGATTTTTACAAGACGGATATTAAAAAATACTTTCCTGACTTCAATTTTAGTCTAGAAGGAACGGCAGTGAGCTTTTACATTTTGAGAAATATGATACCAGCAGGTATTTTTATTGCTACTGAGAACCATAAGGACACTCTCCTTATCAACTTAGACTTTGTGATGCCTGAGTATAGGGACTTTAAGATAGGCAAGTTTATATTCGAAGACAATGAAATGTATTTTAGAGAAAAGGGTTATCAAAAAATATTATGTATTGCTTCAAATAAAGAACAAAAAAATTATTTGAGAAAGATGGGATTTATAGAAACCAATATAGAAGGGAACACCTTGATGGTCAGAAGCTTAAATGGAGCAAAATAATTTTGTGAATTGGTCGTATTCTCAACAGGGAATACCATTGCAAAATTAGCCAATGCCATAACCGACACACCTGTATTGATGGCTGCAAAATCACATTTAAGAAATCTGAGGCCAGTGGTATTGGCTGTATCAACTAATGATGGGCTGGGTATGAATGCAAAAAGCTTAGGAGTGCTTTTAAATTCAAAGCATTACTACTTTATCCCTTTTGGACAGGATAATCCCATTGATAAGAAAAATTCTTTGGTCGCAAAGCTAGAGTATACCATTCCCACCATAATGGAAGCATTAGATGGAAAGCAGCTTCAGCCAATGATTGTCCAATACTAACATTGATTTACCAATTTTTATATAGAAAAAGGTCTTAAGCATTTAGATGTGGAGGTTTTTATGAAGATACTGGTTCAAAAATTCGGAGGTACCTCCGTAGCAACACAAGAACGACGTGAAATGATTGTTGACAAAGTGGAAGCAGCCTTGAAAAATGGCTTTTTCCCAGTTGTTGTTGTATCTGCAATTGGCAGAAGCGGAGATCCCTATGCTACGGATACATTGATAAATGTAGCGAAATCTGTTGGCTGTGATACAAATCCAAGAGAAATGGATTTGCTTATGGCTTGCGGTGAAATCATATCAAGTGTCGTAATGGTGAATACCCTGAAGAAAAGAGGCTATGATAGTGTAGCACTTACTGGAGCGCAAGCTGGTATCATAACTGACAACAGCTTTGGTGATGCAGAAGTAATCAGAGTAGAAACAAAAAATATTTATAAATATATAGATCAAAATATCATTCCGGTTATTACAGGCTTTCAGGGTGTGAATGAAGACGGAGACACAACGACCCTGGGCAGAGGAGGTAGTGACGTAAGCGGATCAATTATCGGCGAAGCTTTAAATGCGGAAGCCGTAGAAATTTACACCGATGTAGAGGGTGTAATGACTGCTGATCCCCGGATTGTGCCTGATGCAAGGGTAATGAACACGATTTATTACAATGAAGTATTTCAAATGGCAGAATATGGTGCCAATGTGATACACCCTAGAGCTGTAGAGGTGGCAATGAGAAGCAATATCCCTCTCATGATAAAAAACACCTTGAGCAATTCACAGGGAACCTTGATTACGAATTGTGACAAAAATAGGAAGTATAAAGAAGACAAGAAGGATAAAATCATAACTGCTGTAGCGCAAATAGGCAAGAAAACGCAAATGCGAATCTTCTTCAATGGCTCTGCAGGTGATTATGAGGAAGATAGTTATCTATTTGATATGATAGCCAACAATTCTGTCAGCTTGGATATGATCAACGTATATCCTGATTCAAAGGTGTTTATCATTGACGAAAATCAATTGGGCAAACTGCGAAAAATATTAGATGATAAGAATATAAGCTATCAATTTAAACAGAACTGCAGCAAGGTAACCATCATTGGAAATAAAATGAGAGGTGTACCTGGCGTCATGGCAAAAGTAATAAGAGCTTTATCCAAATGCGGTATTGAAATTTTGCAAACCTCAGACTCTCACACAACGATTTCCTGCCTGATTGACAGCAAATATGTAAATCAAGCAGTAAATGCGTTGCATCAAGAATTTGAGCTGGCATATAGCTAAGAGATTATAAGAGCACGCTAAAAATAAAAGTTTTGTATTAAGCTGTATATTTTTGCAGTGTATACAACACTTTTATTTTTTTTGCAAGTTTATCATCAATCTGGCAGCGCGTAGAAATACGCGCTTTATTTTTTTATTAATAATTTTGCTTATTATTCAAATAATATATTCGAATTGAAATATTGCTACTTAGGAGCGTGATACCTTGGATATAAATAAAAACTATTTTAAAATGGAGCATCCGGAGGAAAGTCCGCAGCAGGCTGGAGTAGATAAGCCTACAGAAGCGATTAAGGAATTGGGAGTAGAAAAGGTACCTCAGACAAAAAGCAACATTCATTGTATCCCTATTATAGGGCAAATAGAAGGACATATATTGCTTCCTCCACAAAATAAATCCACAAAATATGAGCATATTATACCGCAAATACTAGCGGTTGAAGAAAATCCTGAAATCGAAGGCTTGCTGCTTATATTGAATACCGTAGGTGGCGATGTGGAAGCTGGCTTAGCAATTTCAGAGCTGGTAGCAAGTATGAAGAAACCATCGGTAGCATTGGTTTTAGGTGGAGGACATAGCATTGGAGTGCCTTTGGCAGTGTGCACCAGATATTCATATGCTGCACCCTCAGCAACCATGACGATTCATCCTATTAGAATGAATGGCTTGATTATTGGTGTGCCGCAGACCTATGAGTATTTCAATAAAATGCAGGAAAGAATCATTGATTTTATTGTGGCTCATAGCAACATTGAAGACAAGGTTCTTCGCAAGTATATGTTCACTACCAGCGAGCTTGCAAATGATGTAGGAACAGTAATAGTTGGTCAAGAGGCAGTAAAGGCTGGTTTGATCAATGAAATAGGTGGTTTAAAAGAAGCCATGAATAAGCTTCAAGAATTAATTCAAAGTGAAAAGGAAAATAAGAATAATTTTTCATAAAAATGTATAGAATAAGACTGCATGTAAAATCCTTTTAAAGCCATGGCTGAGATCAAAATAGAACTCGCCATGGCTTTCTCTATATAGAAAAAAACGGGAAAAGCAGATATAATAGAATAAAACAAAAAAAGGTGATAAGAATGAGCAAAACAATTATTGTAATGGATGCCCCGGACAATGCGACGGGCATTGAGCAAATAGGTGATGAAAATCCATATTTTCTAGGGGCCTTTGGAGAAGTTATTACAGCTTTGAAGCAAGCATTTCCCAAGGGAGATTTCGCTGATCCAACTGAAATATCTGCAGCGACAGATAAAGGGCTCATTAGAATTGAGATCGCAAAGCACACCCCGGTACAAAGCTTTATGATGCATTTGGAAAATCCTGAGTCAGTTGAAATTGTACAAAAGCTTTGTGAAAAAACAAATTGGAGAGCCCTGGACACAGACACAGGAATGTTTATAGATCAAAGAATGAAGAAAAGTAACAATCAAAAAGGCGATGCTGGCAAAAGCTGGTGGAAGCTTTGGGGAAAGTAAATAAAAAGAAGCTGAAAAGCTCATCGGATAGGGGCTTGTCAGCTTTTTCTTTGCAATAATTGCTTAATAAGGTATAATTATTATAGAAAATTGTGGTCTGTAAGGCGTCGGAATAGTTTCAGAAATAGTGGAGGTAGGCTATGGCAAGGAAGAAAAAGCAATATGAAATACAATATGATCTATTTGGAATTTTACTAATTATACTAAGCATCTTTTTTTACATTAGTCTATTTAATGCAAAGTCAGGCTTTATTGGAGTTGGAATTAAATCAGTTTTATTGGGAACATTAGGTTTAGGAGCCTATGTTTTCCCCATTATGACACTGATTTTGGGCATTGCATTTATATATATGAAGAGTGATTTAAAGATGAACCACAGATATTACTCCTTTGTATTGTTTATCGTAGCAATGCTGATCGGATTGTATTTGGCAACTTATGAGAAAATCACCTTTGAAAGCATTGAACCAACATGGTTGGATCATATTACATATTCTTATAACAAAGGCCAAGGTGCAAGCCCCGTCGGTGGAGGCGCGATTGGCGCAGCAATTGGTTATGCATTTATACTGCTTTTTGACAAGGTAGGAAGCATTGTAATTACCACTGGACTGTTTGTTATTTCAGTATTGATATTTACTGAAACCTCTTTTAGAGTGGTACTGGATTTT
Organism: Clostridia bacterium; assembly: GCA_029256365.1. GTDB lineage: Bacteria > Bacillota > Clostridia > Lutisporales > Lutisporaceae > GWB2-37-7. Next base: position 4,875 of record JAQSYB010000095.1, on the reverse strand, counting down.
ATTAAAACCTCTTTCTTTCAGCTTTATGCTGTTATAGTAGATAGCTTTAAGCAGAATAAGCCTAAGAGACAAAAGCAGGAAAAGGGCAACCTAGCAGAAGACTCCTTTATCAGCAATGAACTGATGAAAGGAGAACAGGAAAAGATTAATGAAATGGACAAAAAGATACGAATTCTTGATTTCTCAAAGAATTTTGATACGAATTTTAAAGTGAATGCCAATGATGCACAAGAAAAACAGAAGCCCATTAACGTGACAGAACTAGAGCAAGCGAGAAACAAAACAAAAGACAAGCAAGAAAAGAAAGCAGACAAAGAGGACATACCAACAATTGTGCCTGTTATAACACATTTTACGGGTTACGAGCTGCCCCCTACAAGTCTGTTGAATATGAATGCTGATAATAAATCAGTTAACACAAAGAAAGAAGTGATGAACAATGTAAAGGTGTTGGAGGAAACCTTAGGCAACTTCGGTGTCAGTGCAAAGGTTTCACAGGTTTCTGTAGGGCCAACAATTACCAGATATGAATTATCACTTAGCCCTGGAGTAAAGGTAAGTAAGATAGTAAGTCTATCAGATGATATCTCTCTCAGCTTAGCCATTGAGGTGCCAAACAAAGACATCACCATGGTTACTTTGAGAGAAGTGCTGGAATCAAACGAGTTTAAAAGCAATAAATCCAAACTGTCCTTTGCTATAGGAAAGGACGTAGCTGGAGCAAATATTGTTGCAGACTTGGCAAAGATGCCTCACCTGCTGATTGCAGGAGCAACCGGATCCGGAAAAAGTGTATGTATCAATACCTTAATTGCAAGTATCCTTTATAAAACAACTCCTGAGGAAGTAAAGCTGCTGATGATCGACCCAAAGGTGGTAGAGCTTAGTATTTATAAGAATATTCCTCATTTGCTTATACCGGTTGTTACAGACCCCAAAAAAGCAGCTGGAGCTCTGAACTGGGCTGTTTTAGAAATGACCGAACGCTATAAGAAATTTGCAGCAACCAGTGTTAGGGATCTAACTGGCTATAATGCTTCGACGAAGGAAGGAATAGAGAAACTGCCTCAAATAGTAGTAATAATAGATGAGCTTGCAGATTTAATGATGGTATCGCCCGGGGACGTAGAAGACTCCATATGCAGATTGGCACAGATGGCACGTGCTGCAGGCATACATCTAGTTGTAGCGACACAAAGACCTTCAGTCGATGTTATAACTGGACTCATAAAAGCAAATATACCATCTAGGATATCCTTTGCTGTATCCTCTCAGGTGGATTCTAGAACAATTCTTGATATGGGAGGAGCGGAAAAGCTTCTTGGCAAGGGTGACATGCTGTACTATCCTGTAGGAGAGTCAAAGCCATTGCGTGTACAAGGTGCATTTGTCGAAGAGAAGGAAATTGACAAGCTTGTAAATTATATCAAGGCTCAAGTACCACCTTCCTATAACGACGAGATTATGAAGAATTTAGAACAGCAGGATGATGAGGACGAAGTCGGAGATTATGAGAGTGGAGCAGATGAGTTGCTGCCAACAGCTATAGAAATGGTGGTTGAAAGCGGTCAAGCGTCAATCATGATGCTGCAGAGACGCCTAAGGGTGGGTTACAGTAGAGCAGCAAGGCTGGTTGACCAAATGGAGGAAAGAGGAATTATTGGAGGCCATGAAGGAAGCAAGCCCCGTAAGGTACTTATGACAAAGGCGGAGCTGGGTGAAATGGTGGATATTTAGCTCGTATTAAGAGATGAATTGTCGTAATATAGAGTAATTAGACAGATTAGGGAGATAATGCGCGATATAATGCTGTAAAGTGGAATAATGGTCTAAAATGGGCTATTTTATTGCCTGGGTAATACTGATTATTATTTTGACATGTATTATTCTATATAATATACTTTACTTGCAATAGTGTATATAATATATTGTACTGATTATCAAATAATATGAATTGAGTAATTTGTTTATGAGGGACAGATTTTGGTCTTATAAAAGCTGGTATGATCCCAAGAAACATCTTATGGTTTGTTTTTCTAATTAGGAGGGAGAGAATTTTTTGAATTATAAAGTAGCACTAGTTTCTTTGGGATGTTCTAAGAACCTAGTTGATTCAGAGGTAATGCTGAATATATTATCCAACAACAAATATAAGCTGACTCGCAACTCAAGCAGCGCAGATGTAATCATTGTCAATACCTGCGGTTTTATAGAAAGTGCAAAGCAGGAATCCATTGACAGCATTATTGAATTGGGACAGATGAAAGAAAAGGGCAATTGCAAGGTGCTGATTGCATCTGGTTGTCTAGCAGAACGATACAATGATGACTTGATGAATGAAATACCTGAGTTGGATGCCGTAATCGGTACCGGTGACTACAAGAATATTTTAGAAGTGATTGAAAGTGTTATGACTGGAACCAAGGTTGTAAAATTTGGAAATCAAGAAACCGTTGATATTCATGAGCTGCCTAGGGTACTATCTGCAACCACAGGTTCAACATACCTTAAAATAGCAGAAGGCTGTGACAACAGATGCACCTATTGCATCATTCCAAAGCTAAGAGGCAAGTATAGAAGCAGAAAATTTGAGGACATTCTCAAAGAAGCAAAGGAGCTGGCTTCACAAGGAATAAAAGAGCTTAATGTAATTGCACAGGATACAACCAGATATGGTATGGACTTATATGGCAAGTATAGAATAGCAGAGCTTTTGGACGAACTGAGCAAAATTGAGGGTATAGAATGGATCAGATTATTGTATTCATATCCTGATGAGTTTGATGAAGAATTAATCAACGTAATGGCTGAAAACGATAAAATATGCAAATACCTGGATATACCCATACAGCACGCAAGCGACAATATATTAAAGAAAATGGGTAGAAGAACCACGAAAGAAGATATTAAGAATTTAATCAAGAATTTAAGAAGAAGAATACCAAATATAACACTAAGAACCACCTTAATTGTAGGCTTCCCTGGAGAGACAGAAGAAGATTACAAGGAACTAGTTGACTTTGTAAAAGATACTCGCTTTGATAGATTGGGTGTTTTTACTTACTCAAGAGAAGAAGATACTCCTGCTTATCAAATGGAGGATCAAGTAGACCAGGAAGTAAAATTGAAGAGACAAGAACGAATTATGTTGCTTCAAAGTGATATTTCCATGGATAAAAATCAAAAAATGGTTGGGAAAATGATACAGGTATTGATTGAGGGAAAAGAAGGTAAAAAGTACTTCGGGAGAAGCTATAAAGATGCCCCTGAGATTGATGGAAATGTATTCTTTTCTTCTAATGAAAAGCACCATCCTGGCGAATTCACATATGTTAAGATTAAAGAAGCTGCTGAATATGATCTAATAGGAGAGGAAATTAATGAATATAGCGAATAAAATTACATTGTTAAGAGTAGCGATGATACCTTTTTTTATGGGTCTTATGCTGATAGAATTTCCCTTTCACATGGAAGCAGCCTTAGTTGTATTCCTAATTGCATCTTTTACGGATCACTTGGATGGACATTTGGCCAGAAAATATAACCTTATAACCGATTTTGGCAAGTTTATGGACCCTTTGGCAGACAAGCTGATGGTAACTGCAGCCTTCGTTATTTTCATTCAAATGGGGCGGATTGAAGCTTGGATTGTATTTGTGATATTGGCTCGTGAATTTGCAGTTTCTGGTTTAAGAAGCCTTGCGGCAGCGCAAGACATTATTATTGCAGCAAGCAATTTTGGGAAGCTGAAGACAGTGACGCAAATCGTTACAATATGTATTTTGATGCTTGGAAATTTCCCCTTTGGTTTAATCAATATACCAATGGATACAATCAGTATTTATTTAACGTTGATTGTAACTGTTTGGTCAGGTATTGATTATTTCGGTAAGAACATAAAGGTTATTATGCCAAAAAAACTAGAACAAAAGGCATAGAGCTGCACAGAAACTCGGCTATGTATCTAAGGCTTGCACTTAGATACATAGCTTTATATTTATTCTCTAGAGAAAGCATCGTTGTTGTATAGGAAGATATAAGGAGGGTTAATATGAGGTGTGAAATAGTCGCAGTTGGAACAGAACTGCTTTTGGGCAATATCGTAAACAGCAATGCACAATATTTATCAGAGAAGCTTTCAGAGCTTGGAATTGATGTTTTTTATCATACTACAGTTGGGGACAATATGCTTAGGCTTCAAGAGGTTTTACAAGCTGCCCTTCAGCGCTCAGATCTGATAATCATGACTGGTGGTTTGGGGCCGACAGATGATGACATGACAAAAGAAGGTACTGCAAAAGCCATAGGTTTAAAGCTTGTTCCACATCAAGAAAGTCTGGACAAGATTGAAGGTTATTTTAGAATCGGAAATAGGCCAATGCCAGAATGCAATAAGAAGCAAGGGTTTATTCCAGAAGGAGCAGCAGTGCTGGAAAATCATAATGGCACAGCACCTGGAATACTGGTTGTTCATGAAGATAAGCCTATCATACTGCTGCCTGGTCCCCCGAAGGAAATGATACCAATGTTTGAACAATCGGTTTATCCTTATTTAAAAGAAAAATCAAAATATCTGATAAAATCTAAAACCTTAAGGATTGTTGGTATAGGTGAATCAGCGATACAGGAAATGCTGCAGAAGATTTTTGATACACAAAGCAATCCCACGATTGCGCCTTATGCAAAAGACGGAGAAGTCCATCTTCGAATGACAGCCAAGTGTAATGAAGAATCGGAAGCAGATAGATTGCTGGAAGAGCTGGAAGCACAAGTAAAAGCATTATTGGGTGACCATATCTATGGATTTGACAATGAAAGTCTAGAACATGTAGTATACAAGCTTTTAAAGGAGAAAAAACTGACATTGTCGATTGC